>NZ_JAOCCV010000023.1:0-91431 GCF_029840585.1 Pseudomonas sp. GD03875
GTCGCTGGTTGCTGAGCCGACACACTTTTCAGGCCAGCGATTCCCGCGTGGTGATGCCGTCGACCAGCCGGGCCAGGCCCAGCGGGTTGGCGTTCTTCAGGGCGTCCGGCAGCAGCGCGTCCGGGCAGTTCTGGTAGCACACCGGGCGCAGGAAACGGTCGATCGCCAGGCTGCCGACCGAGGTGCCGCGGGCGTCCGAGGTGGCCGGGTAGGGGCCGCCGTGGACCATGGCGTCGCACACTTCCACGCCGGTCGGGTAGCCGTTGAACAGCACCCGGCCGACCTTCTGTTCGAGCAGTGGCAACAGGTCGCCGTGGGCTTCCAGGTCGGCCGGCTCGGCGGTCAGGGTGGCGGTCAGCTGGCCGCGCAGGCCGTGCAGCGCGCGGACCAGCTCGGCCTTGTCGGCCACTTCCACCACCACGGTCACCGGACCGAACACCTCCTCCTGCAACAGCTCGTCGCCGCCCAGCAGCAGAGAGACGTCGGCCTGGAACAGTTGCGGACGCGCCTGGCGGCCTTCCTGTGGCTGGCCGGCCAGGTGCTTCACGCCCGGGTGGGTGTGCAGCGCGGCCAGGCCGTGCTGGTAGCTGGCCAGGGTGCCGGCGTTGAGCATGGTCTGCGCCGGACGCTGGCCGATCTCGGCGATCAGGCTGGCGGTGAACACGCTGAAGGCCGGCGAGGCGATGCCGATGACCAGGCCCGGATTGGTGCAGAACTGGCCGCAGCCGAGCACCACCGAGTCGGCCAGTTCGCGGGCGATCTTCTCGCCACGGGCTTCGAGGGCGGCGGGCAGCACCAGCACTGGGTTGATCGAACTCATCTCGGCGAATACCGGGATCGGCTGCGGTCGCGCGGCGGCCATGTCGCACAGGGCACGGCCGCCCTTCAGCGAGCCGGTGAAGCCGACCGCCTGGATCGCCGGGTGCTTGACCAGCCATTCGCCGACCCCGCCGCCGTAGACCATGTTGAACACGCCGGCCGGCATGCCGGTTTTCTCTGCCGCCCTGATGATCGCCTGGGCTACCAGCTCGGCGGTGGCCATGTGGCCGCTGTGGGCCTTGAACACCACCGGGCAGCCGGCCGCCAGCGCGGCGGCGGTGTCGCCGCCGGCGGTGGAGAAGGCCAGCGGGAAGTTGCTAGCGCCGAACACCGCCACCGGGCCGACGCCGGTGCGGTACTGGCGCAGGTCCGGGCGCGGCAGCGGCTGGCGCTCGGGCAGGGCGCGGTCGATGCGAGCGCCGAGGAAGTCGCCACGCCGCAGCACCTTGGCGAACAGGCGCATCTGCCCGCTGGTGCGGCCGCGCTCGCCCTGGATGCGCGCGGCCGGCAGAGCGGTTTCGCGGCATACCAGTTGGACGAAATCGTCGCCGAGGGCATCGATCTCGTCGGCGATGGCGTCGAGGAAAGCAGCGCGGCGCTCCGGGCTCAGCTGGCGATAGGCCGGGTAGGCGGCCTCGGCGGCGCAGGCGGCGGCGTCCACCTCGGCCTCGGTGGCCTGGTGGAAGCGGTAGGGCAGCACCTCGCCGGTGGTGGCGTCGAGGCTCTGCAGGATGATCTCGCCGGCGGCGCTGCGGCCGCCGGCGATGAAGTTGTGGCCGATGGTGGCGGGCATTGTTAGCTCCTGTCGGGGGCCTGTGAACAGATCAACGTGGCCATGGCATGCCAACGGCCGGATGCACTGGAAGCATCCGGTCGCAGTACAGCGATCAGGCGGCCGACCAGTTGGCGTACCACTGGCGGAACAGCGCGTACTGGGTTTCGGCGTAGTGGCGCTGGGCGTCGCTGAGCACATCGGTTTCGTTGAAGTGCAGGGTGTATTCCTGGTCGCCGTTGAGCACCATCAGGTACTTGTAGTAGAGGACCAGGTCGCAGCCTTCGTCGAAGGACGACAGCACGTTCAGCGCCTCGGACAGCTCCAGGGCGCGGCGGCGGGCAACGGCGTCGCCCTTGGCGGCCTGCTTGCTCAGTTCGACCAGTTGCAGCACTTCGCGCGGCAGGGCGTTGCCGATACCGGTGATGGCGCCGGTCGCGCCGCAATTGACGAAACCGTGCACCACCTGGGTATCGACGCCGGCCATGAGAATCACATCGTCATCCTGCGAGGTGATGTGTTCGGCGGCGTAGCGCATGTCGGCGGCGCCGCCGAATTCCTTGAAGCCGATCAGGTTGGGGTACTTGCGGCGCAGCTTGAAGAACAGGTCGGCGCGGGTGGCGAAGCCGTAGTACGGGCTGTTGTAGATCACCGCCGGCAGCTTCGGCGCCGCTTCGAGGATGGCAGAGAAGTGCGCTTCCTGGGCGGCCGGCGAAGCGCCACGGGACAGCACGCGCGGGATGACCATCAGGCCATGGGCGCCGACCTTGGCTGCGTGGGCGGCGTGGGATACCGCTTCGCGACTGTTCACCGCGCCCGTGCCGACGATGGTGGGGATGCCGGCGGCGACCAGGCGCGCCACTCCTTCCTGGCGTTCGGCCTCGGTGAGCAACGGCCAGTCGCCCATGGAGCCGCAGTAGACCACGGCGCTCATGCCGGCCTGGATCAGCTCGTGGCCCTTGCGCACCAGGGCGTCGAAGTCCGGCTTGCGCTCGGCGGTGCAAGGGGTCATCAGGGCGGGGATGGTGCCGGTGAAGATGTTGCTGCTCATGGTGTTGCCTCCTGGGCAGGGTCAAAGTATTTCGTATACGAAAACAAATGGCCGTTATAAGCCCTTGTTTCCATGGGTTGGGCCTGGGCCCGGTTCATAGCGCCGGCGAGGCGGCGGTTTTCAAGTTTTTCCGAGCATCTGTGGGGATGCTTGCGCCTGAAAGATCGCGGACAAGTCCGCTCCCACGATGATTGGCTCAGTTTTCCTGGCGCATTCCTACAGCTTCAACTCCACCGGCCAGGTATCCGAGAGGCGGTAACCGGTCGGCCACGGGTCGCTCGGGTCGAGCAGGTGCTGGTGGGTGCCGGTGATCCAGGCGCGCCCGGACAGGCAGGGGTAGATGGCCGCGCGCCCAGCGACTTCGGTCAGCGAGTCGATGCGGCAATGGAACTCCGAGCCGATGATCGAGCGGCCGATGAAGCGCTCGCCCACCGCCAGCTGGCCCTTGGTGTGCAGTACCGCCATGCGCGCCGAACAGCCGGTACCGCAGGGCGAACGGTCGATCTTGCCGGGGCGGATCACCACCGCGTTGGCGGCGGTCAGCACGCCGTCGATGCGCTCCACCGGCGCGGCGATCTGGCAGAACGAAATATGCGCCCAGTCCTTGTTCAGCGGATGCACGAAGCCGAGCTGCTCGTTGGCCGCGCGGGTGATCTTCAGGCCGGTGGCGACCAGGTCGGCGGCCTCGTCGGCGGTCAGGGCGAAGCCCAGGGTGCGCGCGTCGGCGATGACGAAGCTGTCGCCGCCGTAGGCGGTGTCGACCTTGAGGCTGCCGAGGCCTTCGACCTCGATCATGGCGTCCAGCCTGTCGGCGAAGGACGGCACGTTCTTCACCTCCACCCGCTGCACCTTGCCGTCGCGGCACTGGGCCACGGCCTCGATCAGGCCGCCCGGCGCCTCCAGCACCAGGCGGGTCTCCGGCTCGGTCATCGGCAGGATGCCGCTGTCGAGCAGCACGGTGGACACGCACAGCGAGTTGGAGCCGGACATGGGCGGCGTGTCGGCCGGCTCCATGATGATCCAGGCCATCTGCGCGCGCGGGTCCTTGGCCGGCACCAGCAGGTTGACGTGGCGGAATACGCCGCCGCGCGGTTCGTTCAGCACGAAGTTGCGCAGCTCCTCGTCGCGGGCGATCCAGCGCGACTGTTCCCAGACAGTGTCGCCCGGCGGCGGGGCGACGCCGCCGACGATGACGTCGCCGACCTCGCCCTCGGCGTGGCAGCTGACCACGTGGATGATCTTGCTCGAACGCATGTGTTTCTCCTGTATCGCGAGGGCCTGTAACACCCTCACCCCATCCCTCTCCCACAAGGGGAGAGGGGGCTTAAAGCACCGACTTCAGGAAGTCCGCGGTCTCCGGCTTCTGCGGGTTGCCGATGACCTGGTCGGGCGAGCCGATCTCGTGCACCAGACCGTTGCGGAAGAACGCCACGCGGTCGGACACGTCGCGGGCGAAGCGGATTTCGTGGGTCACCAGGATCATGGTCATGCCCTCCTCGGCGAGCAGGCGCATGGTGTCCAGCACCTCGCCCACCAGTTGGGGGTCGAGGGCGCTGGTGGCCTCGTCGAACAGCATGTAGTCCGGGCTCATGGCCAGCGCGCGGGCGATCGCCATGCGCTGCTGCTGGCCGCCGGAGAGCTTGCCGGGGAAGACCTTGAGCTTCTCCGCCAGGCCCACGTGGGTGAGCTGCTTGACGGCCATCGCCTCGGCCTCCTCCTTGCTCAGGCCGAGCACCTTGCGCGGCGCCAGCATGACGTTCTCCAGCACGGTCAGGTGGGGGAAGGCGTTCCACTGCTGGAACACGATGCCGATCTTCTGCCGCAGCTTGTTCAGGTCGGTGCCCGGGGCGTGCACCTCGGTGCCGTCGACGCGGATGCTGCCCTTCTGGATCGGTTCCAGGCCGTTGATGCACATCAGCAGGGTGCTCTTGCCGGAGCCGGAGCCGCCGATGATCGACACCACTTCGCCTTTTTCCACCGTCAGGCTGACGCCCTTGATGACTTCGAGGTCGCCGAAGGATTTATGGACGTTGTCGATCTCAATCATTTTCCTGCCACCTTTTCTCCAGCCGGGCGCCCAGCTGGGCCACCACCAGGCTCATGACGTAGTAGATGAGGCCGGCGATGCACAGCACCAGCAGCGGCTCCTGAATACGGGTAACGATGGTCTGCGAGGCGCGCAGCAGCTCGACGATGCCGATCCACATGACCAGCGCGGTGTCCTTCATCACGCTCAGCGCCAGGTTGAGCCAGCCGGGGAAGGCCACCCGGGTAGCGATCGGCAGCACGATGTAGCGCAGGTCCTGGAAGTAGCTCAGGCCCAGCGAGCGCGAGGCGCGGCGCAGGTTCGGCGGCACCGCCAGCACGCCGCTGCGGACCACTTCGGTGCAGAAGGCCGCGGCGTACACGCCGAGCACGACGCAACCGACGGTGAAGGCGCTGATGTTCAGCCCGGCGATGCTCTTGAGCGCGTTGAACAGGACGAACTGGATCAGCAGCGGTACGCTGCGGAACACATCGAGCACCCAGGCCAGCGGCAGGGTGAGGCGCGGCAGGGTGGCGCGCAGCAGGCCGAAGAGGACGCCGGCGACGGTGCCGATCAGCATCGCGCCGACGGTCAGCTTGAGGGTGATCCAGGCGCCCTGCAGCATGAACAGCAGGTCGTTGGAGGTGAGGCTGGTTTCGAACATGCCCGGCCCTCCCTCAGTAGCGGAACAGACGCCAGGCCATCAGGCGCGCGACGAGCACGATGGTCTTGGCGATCAGGTAATAGAGCACCGCCGCCATGGCGAAGTACTCGAAGGTGCGGAAGGTCTTCACGTTGTAGTCCTGGGTGACGCCGGTGAGGTCGTTGTTGAGGCCGACGATCACGCCCAGCGAGGTCATCAGCACGGCCCACACCATCTGGTTGGAAAGCGGGTGGAAGACGATGCGCAGCAGCTGCGGGACGATGATCATGCGGTAGGCCTGGAAGGCGCTCATGCCCAGCGAGCGGGCCGCCTTCATCTGCGTCTCCGGCACTGCCTTGAGGCCGCCGCGGAAGTTCTCCGCCAGGTAGCCGGCGTTGTTGAAGGTGATGCCGGCGAGCAGGGCGACCCAGGAGCTGACGTGCAGGCCGAAGCTGCCGAGGCCGAAGTAGAGGATGTAGATCTGGAACAACGAGGGCGTGTTGCGGGCGATGGAGACCCAGGTGTTGGCGAAGTGCCGGGGCACCGGGTTCTTCATCTGCCGCATCACCGTCAGCAGCAGGGCGATCAGGGTGCCGAGGAGCATTGACAGGGCTGCCGTCTCCAGGGTGACCCAGGCGCCTGCCAGCATGTCGGGCAGTGCCTTGAACGCCGAGCGCCAGTGGAAGGTGTAATCGAACATCGATCAGCGATTCCCTTGGGGTTGATGTTGACCCAGCCAGGCCGGGAGTTGTCCCTGGTTGCGCCCGGTGCAGGCGGCCTCGACGCAGGCGGCGAGGCTGCCGAAGTGCACGCGCCGGCCGACCAGGCCGGGGGCGTAGTGGGCGTACTTGCCCGAGTTGGTCATCAGGGTGGTGCTGCCCGGTGGCACCACCGGCTCGCCGAGCATGCACCAGCAGGTGTCGGTCACCAGGCGCGCGCCGAATGCTTCCAGCGTAGCCACATGGCCGGCCGCCGTTGCGCGCTCGTGCACGGCGCGCCCGCAGGTGATCACCAGGTGCGTGTCCGGGTGCCGGCGGCGGCCTTCGCAGAGCTGGGCCAGCACGGCCAGCTCCGCGGCGGAACAGTGCGGGTTGCCCAGGGCCACCAGCTGCACGCCGGGTGATTCGGCGCTGTTCAGTTCCCACCAGCTGTCGAGCAGGTCGGCGATGGTCACCCGCAGGTGCTTGGCTGGTGCCTTGCCGCCGAGGGCGCTGGCCACGTCCGGCGCCTCCGGGGTGATCCCGGCGATATGGAACATGGACGCCGCCGAGGTGGTGGCGAAGGCGGCGCCGAAGGCCTTGAGCGCGTCGGAGTCGGCGGCGCTCAGCTCCAGCCCGCAGAGCAGCGGGATGTCGCTGCCGGCGAGCAGGCCGACGTGGTAGCCGAGCAGCGGCCAGAAGCTGTCGTCCACCTGCCGGGGCGCCTCGACCTCGATCAGCAGGCTGGCGTGGCGGCCCTCGTCCAGGTGGCTGCCGCTGCGCGGCGCGCGGCCGGTGAGGGCGATGCAGATGTCCAGGTAGTCCGGGTACTTGAGGGTGCGCGCGCCGAGCACGCTGTTGGCGTAGACCACGGCGTTGGATTCGGCCCAGACGATCTGCTCGCCCAGCGCCGGCGCGCTGTCCAGCAGGTAGGGCGCGCAGGTGTAGCTGAGCGCCGCGCCCATGGCCATGTACACGTCGCCGAGGGCACTGGCCGGCTCGCCGAACGCCGGGTCGATGCCGAGGGCGCGCCATTGGCGCTGGTCCACCGAGATCGAGTTGAGCGTGGTCGGCACGCAGACCCTGGCGCTCCAGTCCAGCAACTGCTGGGCGAAGCGCAGGCAGGCCGGGCCGGTGTAGATGCAGCCGTCGATGTGCGCCTGGGTCACGTCGATCAGCTCGCGGGCGCCCTGCAGCTCGGCCATGCGCAGCACCAGCTGCATCGCCACCTGGGCGGCCCTGCCGTGTGCGCCGGCGAGGATGGCGCGGTCGCGCTCGCTCAGGGCGATGCTGCTCGGCTGGGTGTGGTCATGGGCGATCGGCTCGGCGCGCCAATCGTCGTCCGGCGTGTTAGGGAACAGTTGCAGATGCTCGCCGTCGACCCGGGCGATGGTGCCGGCGTGGCGCTCCAGCTGGGCGAAGGCCGCGTGGCCGATGCACAGCACCGGCAGCTGGACGTCGAACACGTGCTCGGCGACCAGGGCGCCGAGGGTGAGGATCTCGTCGGGTTCGGCCAGCACCAGCGCCGCCGGTGCCGGGCCGTTGAGGATCAGTTCCAGCAGGACGCTGCTGCCGGTGCAGGAGCCGCGTCCGCTGGGAATGGCCAGGACGCGCCCGGCCAGGGATTGCCCGCTCAGCGGGTGGTGACGGTCGATCACCTCGCCGCTGAACGGATCGACGCCGCCCCAGAAGCTGAGGCCCAGGTCGGCGTACAGCAGAGGCCCCTGGCCCCTGCCCGCCACCAGGCTGCGGCCGTCGATCCGGACTGCGGTCATCGTCATCGGCCTGTCAGTAGTACACGCCGGGAACGGTCAGGTTGGCCGGCTTGATCTCGTCGCCGACCCACTTCTTCCACAGCTCGTCGTAGCGGCCGTTGCGCACCTGCTGGTTGACGAACAGGTTGAGGTAGTTGATCAGGCCGTACTCGTTGCGCTTGGCGGCCAGGGACACGTAGTCGACCACATAGGGCGCGTCGCCGGCGACCTTCAGGCCCTTGTACTTGCCGGACTTGAGGGTGGCGGCGGCCACGGTGTTGGTCACCACGGTGGCGTCGATGTGGCCCTGGGCCACGGCGAGGATGGTGTCGTTCTGCGACTGGTAGGCGCGGAAGCTGCCCTCGCCCCAGGCCTTCTGGTCCTTCTCCAGGGCGATGGCCTCGTAGGTGCCGCTGGTGTTGCCCAGCTTCTTGCCCTTGAGGTCGGCGTAGCTGTTCACGCCGGCGTCCTCGCGGGTCAGCACGACCATCTGGAAGGCGAAGTAGGGCACGGTCATGCCCACGGTCTTGGCGCGCTCCAGGGTGTCGGAGGTGGAGGCGACGATCACGTCGGCGCGGCCGGAGACCAGCGCGGGGATGCGGTCCGGGAACGGTGTCTCGACCACTTCGGCATCGACGCCGAGGACCTTGGCCAGGTCGTTGCAGTAGTCCACATCGAAGCCGGCCGGCTTGTTGCTCTCGTCGCGGAAGCCCATGGGCGGGAAGTCGAGGGTCACGGCGCAGCGCAGCTTGCCGGATTCGATGATGTCGTCGAGCTTGTCGGCCTGGGCGGTGGCGGCGAGAGATGCGCTTAGGGCAGCGCCCAGGGCGATGGCGAGGGTCTTTCTATTCATGTGCAGCCTCATGATGTGATGGTTGGCAGATGAAACAGAGGTATCTTGAATTTCGTATACGATATTTACTTTGCAAGCCCTATGCCGGATCGCTCGCCGCAGGCGCGCGAATGTTCCAGCCCCCGCCGCGCCGGGCCGGGGCATCATGCGAAGGGGTGAGAATCAGACTAGTCGGGCGCTTTCGTGACCGCTCGGTGTTACATAACGAAGCATGGGCGCACCCGCGTGCCCCCAAACGGAACACGCAGGCTCAGCGGGTGCGGTGGGAGTCGCGGTACTGGCTGGGAGAGAGGCCGGTGAGGGCCTTGAACTGGCGGCTGAAGGCGCTGTGGTCGGTGTAGCCGCAGCGCAGGGCGATCTCGGTGATCGGCAGCTCGCCCAGCAGCAGCTGCGAGGCGGCGCCGAGGCGTGCCTTGTGGATCATCTGCCGCGGGGTGAGCTGGAAGATGCGCTTGCAGTGGCGTTCCAGCTGCGCCACCGAGAGCCCGGCGATGGCGGTCAGCTCGGCCAGGCTGATGGGCTGGGCGTAGTGGCGGCGGATGTGCTCGTCCACCGCCGCCAGCTTCTGGTAGGCCGGGTGCGCCGCCTGGGCGGCCTGCAGGTCGCAGGAGATGCCGGCCATGCCGATGATGGTGCCGTCGGCATCGCGCAGGGCCAGCTTGTGGGTCAGGCACCAGCCGGGCTGGCGGCCGGGATAGAGGTGCAGCTCCAGCTGGTCCTCGAGGCCGCCGCCCTCGCCCAGCACCTGCAGGTCCTGGGCGGTGTAAAGCGGGCCGAAGCGCGAGGGGAAGACGTCCTCGGCGGTGCGTCCGAGCAGTTCGCGCTTGTCCTTGAAGCCGCAGCGGGTGGCCAGGGTCTGGTTGACCAGCACGTAGCGCGCCTGCGGGTCCTTGACGAAGAACACCACGCCGGGCATCGCGTCGAGCAGCGGCGCGATGGCGCCGAGGCTGGCGAGCAGGCTGGGCAGGTCGGCGGGGGCGGATGGCGGCAGCAGGTCGAGCATGAGGTGGTCGCGTGCGGGCCCGGGGCGCCCATTGTGCGCAGCGCGGTGGACAGCGGACAAGCGCCCCGCCCGCCGCCTCATTCTCCGCCGAGCCGCAGCAGGGTCTCGATGCGCGTCGGGCTGAACGGTGGGCGCGGCGCCGGCGGTTGCCAGCCGAACAGGACCTGGGCGGCGGCGCCGCAGACGCGGCCCTGGCAGGCGCCCATGCCGCAGCGGCTGGCCATCTTCGCCTGGCTCCAGCCGCCATGATCGGCGAGGGCGGCCAGCGGCACGTCCTCGCAGCGGCAGATCAGGGTGTCCGGCCGGGCCAGTCGCTTCACCTCGTCGCCCAGGGCGAAGGCGGCGTTCAGTGTCTTCGCGAAGCCGTGCCAGCGCCTGCGCTGTGGCCACAAGCGCTGCGCCGCCTTGCGCTCGCCGACCGCCGCGTGGCCGGCGATGGCGCCTTCCACCAGGGCCTTCTCGCTGCCGCCGAAACCGGTGCTCTCACCGGCGGCGTAGACCCCGTCCAGGTCGGTGGCCTGCCAGGCGTCGACGGCGATAGCGCTATTGGTGATGCGACAGCCCAGGGCCTGGCCGAGCTGCAGGTTGGGGACCAGGCCGAAGCCGCAGGCCAGGCGCTCGCAGGCAATTTCCCTGATCGTTCCGCCGATGCTCAGGCGCACCGCTTCGAGATGGCCGTCGCCCAGCGCTTCGACAACATGGCTGCCGACCCGGTAGCCGGGATGGAACAGGCCGAACGACTGCAGCAGCTTGTTCGGCCAGCGCGGTAGTTGCGCGGCGAAGCCGGCCACGGCCGACCAGCTCGCCTGTTCGGCGATGTGCAGTACCCGTGCGCCGTTGTCCCTCGCCGTGGCGGCGCTGGCCAGCAGCAGCGGGCCGCTGCCGGCGATGACGATACGCTCGCCCGCCACCGGCATGCCGCCCTTGATCAGCGCTTGCAGGCCACCGGCACCGGTGACGCCGGGCAGGGTCCAGCCGGGAAAGGGCAGCAGCAGCTCGCGGGCGCCGGTGCAGAGGATCAGTGTGTCGTATTCGATGACGCGGCCCTGCTCGGGGTCTTCCACCAGCAGCGCCCGAGGCCCGGCCAGGGCGACCACGCGGGTGGCCGGCAGCAGCTCGATATTGGCCTGCGCCTCCAGGCGCCGGCGATGCTCGCGGGCCAGCGGTGGCAGGTGCGCCTGCGGGCCGTCGCGCCAGATCTGCCCGCCGGCGGCGGGGTTGTCGTCGAGCACGGCGATGCGCGCGCCGCTCGGCGCGGCGGCCAGCGCCGCGGCCATGCCGGCGGGGCCGGCGCCGACGATCAGGATGTCCACCTTCATGGCCGGCTCTCCACGCGCATGCCGTCGCGGCACAGGGTCTGGCAGGCCAGGCGGCGCTGGCCGTCGATGGTCACCCGGCACTCCTGGCAGATGCCCATGCCGCACACCGGTGCGCGGCGCTGGCCGCTCACCGAGGTGCGGCTGGTGCCGTCGCCGCCGAGCATCAGCGCGGCGGCCACCGTGGAGCCCTCGGCCACCCGCAGCGAGCGGCCGTCGAGAATCAGTTCAGGCATGCGCGCGCACTCCTGGGAAGCGTTGCGGCAGGTAAGGCTCCGGCGCCAGCGGCGCGGCTTCGCCGAACAGTTGGGCGACCAGCAGGTCGGCGCTGCCCGGCGCGGTGGTGACGCCCAGGCCCTCATGGCCGACCGCCAGCCACAGGCCCGGCCGCTGGGGATGCTCGCCGAGCAGCGGCAGGCCATCCGGGCTGGCGGCGCGAAAGCCGGTCCAGGCGCGGATGCCGTTGAGCCTGGCCAGCCCCGGCATGTAGTCGACGGCGCGCTGCAGCAGCTTCGCCAGCATCCACGGCTCGACCTCGGGGTCGCTGGTGCCGAACTGGCGTGAGGCGCCGATGAACAGTTGGCCCGTCGGCCTGGGCTGGATATTGGCGGCGGTCGAGGGGCCGCTGGCGTTGTGCGCGCTGGTCACGTAACCCAGCTCGACCAGGGTGTGGTCGATGCGCCCGGGATAGCGGTCGGTGATCAGCAGGTGGCCCTTCTTCGGTTCGATGGGCAGTTCGGGGCACAGCTCGTTGGCATGGATGCCGCCGGCCAGGATCACCGCCTGGGCGCTCAGCCAGGCGCCGTCTTGCAGACGCACGCGGGTGCCATCGACCTCGGTCGCGCGGCCCTGGCGGACTTCGATAAGCGGATGGTCGAGCAGCCAGCGCGCGGCGTTGGGTGCGTAGAGGATGCCGTCGCCGATCACCCGCAGGCCGCCGTGCAGGCCGTCGCGCAGCTCCGGCTCGGCGCTGCGCAGGGCCTCGGCGCCGAGCAGCTCGCAGTCCAGGCCGTGCTCGCGCAGCACCTGGTACTTGGCCTCGGCCACCGCCATCTCCTCGGCGCTGGCGGCCAGCCACAGGGTGCCGTTCTGCCGGTAGGCGCAGTCCTCCGGCATGTCGCGGGCCCAGTCGCGCCAGCGCTGCACCGAGTACTGGCTGAGTGCGAGCTCGGCCGGGTTGTCGTCGAGCACGATCAGGTGGCCCATGCCGGCGGCGGTAGCGGCGCGCAGACCGGCGTCCAGCACCAGCACGCGCTGGCCGCGCAGGGCCAGCTCGTGGGCGCAGGCGGCGCCGACGATGCCGGCGCCGATGACGATGACGTCGGCGCCGTCACTCACAGGCGGATGCCCCAGGCGAAGGGGTCGTCTGCCTCGATCAGCAGAGTGGCCTCGGCGCTGATGTGCGCGCGGCCGCGGATGGTGGGGATGATGCGGCCGCCTTCGGCGTGCTCGTAGCTGCCCTCGAACTGGCTGCCGATCACGCTGGCCTGGCGCCACAGCTGGCCCGGCTGCAGCTTGCCGTCGGCCGCCAGGCAGGCCAGCTTGGCGCTGGTGCCGGTGCCGCAGGGCGAGCGGTCGTAGGCCTTGCCGGGGCACAGCACGAAGTTGCGGCTGTCGGCCTCGGTGTCGTCGGCGAACAGCTCGATGTGGTCGATCAGGCCGCCGTCCTCGCCGCGGATGCCCTGGTCTTCCAGCGCCTGCTGCACGGCCACCGAGTAGGCGGTGAGCACGTCCAGGTTGTCGCCGGCCACGCGCAGGCCGTGGTCGCTGATCAGGAAGAACCAGTTGCCGCCCCAGGCGATGTCGCCGACCACCTTGCCGTGGCCCGGCACCTCGACTGCGACCGCCTTGCGGTAGCGGTAGGCCGGCACGTTGCGCACGCTCACCGAGCGGTCGTCGTGCAGGGTCGCCTCGACGGTGCCGACCGGCGTCTCGATCCGGTGCACGCCCGGGCCGATACGCCCGAGGTGGGCCAGCGACACCACCAGGCCGATGGTGCCGTGGCCGCACATGCCGAGGTAGCCGGTGTTGTTGAAGAAGATGACTCCGGCACAGGCGCCCGGGTCGACCGGCTCGCACAGCAGGGCGCCGACCAGCACGTCGCTGCCACGCGGCTCCAGAACGCTGGCGGCGCGCCACTGATCGAAGCGTTCGGCCAGCAGCTGGCGGCGTTCGGCCATGTTGCCCTTGCCGAGGTCGGGAAATCCTTCGAGGACCAGGCGGGTGGGTTCGCCGCCGGTGTGCGAGTCGAGTACGCGGATGCGCTGCATGGGAGCTGTCCCTCGGAGCCTGGATGATGGCTAAGGGTGCGACTCAGGGGAGGGGCTAGGCTTGAGGTATTTCCGTCTTCGCCATGACGATATCGGCACAGCGAGGGGCTGAGCGCGAGGTTCTCAGCGGCCCTGCAGCAGCGAGCGATAGAGCTCCGCCATCTGCCCGCCCATGCGATCCGCGGTGAACAGCGCCTGGTAGCGCTCGGCGGCGCGCTGCCCCATGACCGCGGCGCTTTCGGGGTCTTCCCAGATCGTGCGCATGGCCTCGCGCAACGCCTTGGGATCGCTCGGCGGCACGACCAGGCCGGTTTCCCCGTGCAGGTTGATGTAGCTGGTGCCGCTGCCGATTTCGCAGGAGATCAGCGGTTTGCCGTACATCGCCGCTTCCAGCAGGGAAACCCCGAAGGACTCCGAGCGCAGGTGCGAGGGAAACACGAACGCGGTGCACAGCTGCAGCAGCGCGGCCTTGTCCTCTTCGTCGATGCGTCCGGCGAAGTGGATATCTTTCAGCCCCAGGCGTTCGGCCTGGCGCAGCAGCTCCCGCTTCATCGGCCCGGTGCCGGCGATGACCAGGGGATAGCCCGTTCCGGCGATCGCCTCCAGCAGCACGTGCAGCCCCTTGTAGTAGCGCATGACGCCGACGAACAGGAAGAAGCGCGGCCCGCAGCGCTCGGTCCAGTGTTGCAGGCGTTGTGGGTCGGGCTCCGGGAAGGTCGCCTTGTCCAGGCCGTAGGGGATGACTTCGACCTTGTCGCGGTAGCGTTGCAGCACCTCGCTGGTTTCCAGGTAGTTGGGCGAGGCGGCGACTATCTTCCCGGCCTTGCCGAGGAAGCGGCTCATCAGAGGGCGGTAGAGGGCCAGCAGGTACTTCTGGCGGACGATGTCCGAGTGGTAGGACACGACATAGGGCTTGTCGATGTCCGCCACCAGGTGCAGCAGGTCCATGAAGGGCCAGGGGAAGTGGTAATGCACGATGTCCGCCTGGGCGGCCAGCTGCTTGAGGCGCGCGGGGGCGCCGAAGGAAAAGCCGGTCGAGGCCAGCTGCAGGTCCAGCTTGACCCTGTGCACCAGATGATTGCCCACCCGCAGCTGCGCGGGATGCGGGTCGGGGCTGAGCGTCAGCACCTCGCTCTCGACGCCGTGGACCTCGGTGCTCTGGCACAGCTGGTAGATGACCTGTTCGATTCCACCGATGCTTTCCGGCAGGTAGGTCTTGAAAA
The DNA here is from genome assembly GCF_029840585.1 of Pseudomonas sp. GD03875. NCBI lineage: Bacteria > Pseudomonadati > Pseudomonadota > Gammaproteobacteria > Pseudomonadales > Pseudomonadaceae > Pseudomonas > Pseudomonas sp. GD03875. The sequence continues at coordinate 14,429 of NZ_JAOCCV010000023.1, forward strand.
CATGCAGTATGCGCATCAGGACTTCACGGCCTCGCGATAGACTCCGGCGGTGATTTGTGCGCACCGCTGCCAGGAAAAGTCCCTGGCTCGCATCAGACCCGCTTCGCGCAGCGAAGTCCACTTTTCCTGGTCTTCGATCAGCGACTCGATGGCAGCGGCCCAGGCCATATCGTCTTGCGGATCGATGAGCAGGCCGGCCTGGCCAATCACTTCCGGTAGCGCGGAGCGGTCACCTGCGATCACGGGAGTACCGCTGGCCATGGCCTCCAGGACCGGCAGGCCGAAGCCTTCGTAGAGCGAGGGGAACAACAACAGTCGAGCGCCGGCGAACAGTTCGGCCAGTCCGAGATCATCCTGATAACCGAGCAGACGAACCTGCCCACCGGCCAAGGCCCGCTGCAAGGGCTTCTCCAGCTGTTCCGCCCGCCAGCCGGGCATTCCTGCCAAGACTAATGGATATTGTTCGCGCAGTGTAGCCGGTAGGCGCTCGTGGGCGTGCAGCGCCAGCTGCAGGTTCTTGCGCGGCTCCAGGGTGCCGACGCACAGCAGGTAACGTCCGGGTTGCAGTCCCAGCGGGGCCAGGCGGGGAGCCAGCGCCGCCGGCTCGCGCGGCTGGAAGCGTGGCGCATGCCCCAGGGGCGCGACCACGATGCGTTCGGTTGGCACGCCGTAGTGCCGGCGGACCTCCTCGGCGATGAAGTGGGAGTCGACCAGGATGCGCCGTGCCCGTTCCACGCCACGCTCCGAGTAGCGCCGGATCGCGGCGAGGCGGTCCGTCGGCTGGGTCTCGGGGTAATGGACATGGGTCAGGTCGTGCAGGGTCATGACCATCGGCCCCTCGAACTCGAAGGGCCACAGGCTGGGCTCGTGATAGAGGTCGAGCCCAGCGGCCCGCCGGTCGAAGCGCCGTTGCTCGACCGATCTGCGCAGGGTGTAGGCGCCGGGCAGGCGCTTCAACAGCGGGCTGAGGCGGGAGTAGCCGGGCATGGCCGCGGCCGGCAGATCGGCCTGCCAGCTCCAGCCATTGAACAGTTGCAGATCGAACTCGGAATGGGCCGCCAGAGCACGTACCAACTCGGCCAGGTAATGGCCGATACCAGTACGTGGTGCGCGCAGGATCGAGGCGTTAACGGCAACCGAGTACATCGGTGTCGGGAGTGGGCCCCGCAAGGAGAGGCTTGTTGGAAGTGTGGTAGCGCACGCGCCCGATCAGCTGCACGGCCGAGTCTTTCCAGGATAGCCACGACCATTTGCTGACGGCTGTCTGCGCGGGGAATTCGCCGCTGCCTTCGAAGCGGCGCACGAGACGGCACAAAGATTCGGGCTCGGACAGGCCGAAGTAGGCCATCGAGGTGCCGCCGATTTCCCGGAACACCGGGATATCGCTGGCCATCACCGGCAGCCCGCGCTGCATCGCTTCTACCAGTGGCAGGCCGAAGCCTTCCACGTACGAGGGGAAGACCAGGGAGCGCGAATGGCTGTAGCAGTATTCGAGTTCGCGATCGCTGAGGTCGTTGAACATGAACAGACGCTTGTTGATCTGGGGATGCTGTTTGATGCGCTCGATCAGCTTCTCCGTCTTCCAGCCGATCTTGCCGACAAAGCAGAGTGCCACTTCGCTACCCTCGCCCCAGAGACGCTCGAAGGCGTTGAGCAGATAGACGTGGTTCTTGCGCGGCTCGATGGTACTCACCATCAGGTACACCGAGCGGGCCTTGCACATCCGCTTGACCTCGTGGCGCACGGCCTCCCCGGGACGGGACTGGTCCAGTTCGCTACCCAGATAGAAATGGTCGAACCAGCGCAGCTCGGCCTCTTCCCTGCCGAGGCGCCACTGGACCTCGCTGCGCACTTGGTCGCCGATGGTCTTGGAGATGGCCATGAAACCGTCGGCGGTACGGACGATCCAGTCGAACCACTGCTCGAACACCCGGACCAGTCCTTCATCGCAGAACTGCGGATGAGTCAGGGGGATCAGGTCGTAGATGACCGAGACGATACCGATACCCTCGCGCTTCAGGCGCTCGGCGACGGGAAAGAAGTCGGCGTGCCAGGAGGAATCCAGCAGCACCAGGACATCGCCCGGCTGGCAGGTCATTTCCACGGCTCGCGACTTGTCCACGTAGTTCAGGGAGACCTGCGCCAGCAGCTTCTGCGGTATTGCCAGAGAGAAGCTGAGTGCTTTGCACAGCAGACGGAGCAGAAAACGCGACGTGGGCGAACCTTGGAAAGGCCATTTGCGCTCGCGCTTGGCATAGGACAGCCAGATCCTGTTGCGCATCCGGCCCAGGCGATCATGGGTGAGAGACAGCCAGGTCTGGTAATTGCCGGTCCAGCTGCCTCTTCGGCTCGGACTGAGCTGGGTCACGCTGTAGACCTTGCCGTTCTTCAGGATGACTGGAATGCAGACGGCGTCGCGACCTAGTGCGTCCAGGTTCCTGACGATATTGCGCACGACCCGCTGGATACCCGAGTTGTCCTGCGGGTGCTCGTAGACATAGGTGCATTCAATGAGATAACGCATGGGATTCTCGAGAAGGCTCAGACTTCGGCCGTTGCCTGACGTTGGATGCTGAGCTCGGCATCCAGTGAGGCACAGCCGACGAAGTCGGGTTTGTTGATGTTGATAACATGGAAGACCAGAGCGAAGTCGCGCCACTCGTAGTTGGTGTCCAGGTGCGAGTCGAAGCGCGACAGGGATAGGGCGATGGAGTAATTGCCCTTGCCCAGGTTCGCCGGGAAGGCGAAGCGGTAGACCACGCGCTCGCCGGCCGAGAGGTTCTCGAGCTCCCTGTGGATCCGATGGGTGTTGATGCCGTAGATCGCCTGCCCCATGCGGTCCTTGATCATGAAACCGAGGATCAGTCGCGGAATCGGCTTGTGGATGTCGACCGTCACCTCCAGCGTGGTCTGGCTGCCGACTTCCACCACGTCCACGCGCTTGCCTTGGGCGTTGAGCAGGGCGACATCGGCGAAGCCGGCCTCGCCGGTGCCCGAGATGGTGCGGATCTTGCCGTTGTCGAGCCGCTCCTGACGCACGGTCTGTTGCTCCCGTTCGGCCAGCATGGCGCTGTAGAAGTCCATCACCTCTTCGGGGGCGCCTTCCAGGGCGAGACGACCCTGGGCCAGGAGGATGGCCCGGTCGCAGAGATTCTGGATGGCCTGGCGGTCGTGCGAGACGATCAGCAGCGTGGTGCCCAGGCTGCGGAATTCGCGGATGCGCCCGAAGCTCTTGTGCTGGAAGTAGGCGTCACCCACCGACAGTGCCTCGTCGATGATCAGCACGTCTGGACGGCGCGCAGTGGCGACGCTGAAGGCCAGGCGCATCTGCATGCCGCTGGAGTAGGTGCGCACCGGCTGGTCGATATAGGCGCCGATCTCGGCGAAGGCCTCTATCTCCGGCATCAGCGCCTGCAGCTCCTCGACGGTCAGCCCCAGCAGCTGCCCCGCCATGAACACGTTCTGGCGCCCGGTGAAGTCCGGGTGGAAGCCCATGCCCAGTTCGAGCAGACCAGCCACGCGGCCCTGGATGTGAATCTGGCCGGCAGTGGGCTGGGTGGTGCCGGTGATCATCTTCAGCAAGGTGCTCTTGCCCGCGCCGTTGATGCCGACGATGCCCAGTGCCTGGCCGGGTTCGACGCTGAACGATACGTCCTGCAGGACCCACTTCAGCCGATGGCGTTGCTTCGAGAAGGGCACCAGCCATTCCGCCAAACGAGACCAGCGGTTGGGATATTCCTTGTATGCCTTGCCCAGTTGGGCGACTTGAATGCTGCCCATCAGAGTTCATCCACCATTTCGCCGGAGCGCTTGCGGAACAGGCGCAGGCCCAGTGCGCACAGCACGACGGCCAGCAGGGCGGAGGGCCAGAGCGTCGACCAGTCCGGCCACTGGCCGTAGACGAAGATGCCCTGGTAGGCGGAGATCAGCGGGAACATGGGGTTGGCCTCGATCACCGGGCGGATGCCCTCGGGCAGGATCGAGGCGGGGTAGACGATGGGTGTCAGCCAGAACCAGAACTGCAGGAGGATGCCGACGAACTGCCCGACGTCGCGGAAGAAGACGTTGAGCACACCGAGGATGATGCCCAGGCCGATGGCGAAGGCAGTCTGGATCAGCAGTACCGGGATCACGCCCAGGATCGACCAGCCGGGAAAATTGTTCGTCACCAGCAGGAAGCCCAGGAACAGGGCGAAGATGATGGCGAAGTTGAGGCTGGCGTTGAGCATCACGATCAGCGGCAGGCAGATGCGCGGGAAGCTCAGTTTCTTGATGAGGTTGGCGTGTTCCAGGAAGACCGACTGGCTGCGCCCTATGACCTCGGCGAAGAAGCCCCAGGCGAGAATGCCCGCGCACAGGTAGATGCCATAGGCCAGGCCGTTGTCCACGCCGGGCAGGCGTGCCTGCATCAGCTGGGAGAAGATGACCGTGTACACGATGATCATCGACAGCGGGTTGAGAATGGTCCAGGCCGCGCCGAACAGGGAGTTGCGGTAGCGGGTCTGGAACTCACGCTTGACGCTGCCAATGACGAAACCCCGGTAATTCCATACCGAGCGAGCCATGCCGACGGCCATCAGTTGGCCCTGCCGTATCGATCCTCGAAGCGGACGATGTCGTCCTCTCCCAGGTATTCGCCGCTCTGCACCTCGATCATCACCAGGTCGATCACGCCCGGGTTCTCCAGGCGGTGCTTGTGCCCTGCAGGGATAAAGGTCGACTCGTTGCAGCTGATCAGCAGCGGGTCGCCGCCGTTGACCACCCGGGCCATGCCCTGCACGACGATCCAGTGTTCGCTGCGGTGATGGTGCATCTGCAGGGACAGGGACGCCCCCGGCTTGACCACGATCCGCTTGATCTTGAAGCGCGGGCCTTCCTCGAGGACGGTGTAGGTGCCCCAGGGGCGCGACACGGTCCGGTGGAGGCGGTAGGCCTCGTGATTCTCCAGCTTCAGGCGCTTGGCCACCTGGCGCACTTCCTGGGCGCGGTCGGCGCGGGAAACCAGGACGGCATCGGGGGTCTCGACCACGATGAGGTCGTCCACGCCGACGGTCGCGACGAGCCGGCCTTGGGTCTGCACGTAGGTGTTACGGCTGTCGACGAAGAGGCAGGCGCCTTGGGCGCGGTTGCCGTCCGTGTCGGGCTCGACCAGCTCGGCCAGCGCCTTCCACGAGCCGATGTCGCTCCAGTCGAAGCGGGCCGGCACCACCGCGACCCGTGCGGATTTTTCCATCACCGCGTAGTCGATGGAAATGTCGGGCAGCGCGGCGAAGCTGGCGCCGTGCAGCTCCTGCCAGGCATCGTTCGTGCCGCTCTGGGCCACGCATTCGCGGGCCTGGGCGAGCAGCTCGGGAGCGTGTTCCTGCAGTTCGCGGATCAGGCTGCCGGCGGTGAAGCAGAACATGCCGGAGTTCCACAGGAAGCGACCGCTGTCGAGATAGGTCTGGGCAGTGGCGGCGTCGGGCTTCTCGACGAAGCGCAGCACCTTGCAGCCGCAGTTCTCGTCCAGCGCTTCGCCTGCCTCGATGTAGCCGAAGCCGGTTTCGGGAGCGGTCGGGCGGATACCGTAGGTGACCAGGTAGCCTTGCTCGGCCAGCTGCACGGCGTGCCGGCTGGCCGCCTTGAAGCCATCCAGGTCATGGATCAGGTGATCGGCCGCCATCACCACCAGCACGACATCCTCGCCATGCGAGGCGGCCAGCACCAGGGCGGCGACCGCCAGGGCCGGCGCCGTGTTGCGTCCCTGGGGCTCGAGCAGGAAGCGCGAACGGCATCCCGCCAGCCTGGCCTCGGCGAAGTGGTCCTTGCTCTCGAAGTAGTGTTCGCGGTTGGTGACCGTGACGATCTCGCCGCTCGCGCCGATCAGCTCGGCGGCCCGCAGGTAGGTCTTGAGCAGCAGCGACTGGCCGTCAGGCAGGCGCATGAAGGGCTTGGGATGGTCCTCGCGCGAGACCGGCCACAGGCGGGTGCCTGCGCCTCCGGAGAGAATGACGGGAACGATCATGCCTCACTGCTCCCGGTCGACGCGGCGCAGGTCGGCCTCGACCATCATTTCGATCAGGCTGGAAAGGCTGGTCCTGGGCTTCCAGCCCAGCTGGCGCTCCGCCTTGGCCGGGTTGCCCAGCAGGATGTCCACCTCGGCCGGGCGGAAGAACTGCGGGTCGATGACCACGTGATCCTCGTAGTTTAGGCCCACGTGGCCGAAGGCCAGCTGGCACATGTCACGGACCGTGGTGGTGACACCGGTGGCCACCACGTAGTCATCCGGCTTGTCCTGCTGCAGCATCAGCCACATCGCCTCGACGTAATCGCCGGCGAAGCCCCAGTCGCGCTTGGCGTCGATATTGCCCAGGCGCAGTTCGCGCTGCTTGCCGAGCTTGATCCGGGCCACGGCATCGGTGACCTTGCGGGTCACGAACTCGATGCCGCGCAGCGGCGATTCGTGGTTGAAGAGAATGCCGCTGGAGGCGTGCAGGTCGAAGCTCTCACGGTAGTTCACGGTGATCCAGTGGCCGTAGAGCTTGGCAACGCCATAGGGGCTGCGCGGATAGAACGGCGTGTTCTCATCCTGCCGCTCGGCCTGGATCAGGCCGAACATCTCACTGGTGGAGGCCTGGTAGAAGCGGGTCTGCGGGCTGAACTGGCGGATGGCTTCCAGCAGGTGGGTCACCCCCAGACCATCGACCACGCCGGTGGTGACCGGCTGATCCCAGGAGCTGCCCACGAAGCTCTGGGCGCCCAGGTTGTAGAGTTCGTCCGGGCGGGACTTGATCACCGCTCGCTGCAGCGAGGTGGCATCGGCGAGATCGCCTTCGAGGTAGGCGATTTCCGACTCGATGCCCAGCTCGCGCAGGCGCCAGCGCGTGTCGCTGCTGCGCCGGGCCACCAGCCCGTGTACCTGATAGCCCTTGTCGAGCAGCAGTTTGGCCAGATAGGCGCCATCCTGGCCAGTAACGCCGGTGATCAATGCTGATTTTGTCATTCTTCTATTACCCGTTCTGCCCAGTCCGACAGGATCGTCGTCAGGGTCTCTTCCATCGAGATTGCTGGCGACCAGCCGGTGGCTTCCGCCAACCGGGCATGGCTGCCCTTCACTTGGCGCTGTTCCGAACGGCGCATGCGCGCAACGTCCTGGACCAGCTCTATTCTGACATCGGCCAATTCCGCCATCTGGCCGATCAGTTCCCGGACCGAGCGCTCGACTCCGGAGCAGACGTTGTAGGTCTCGCCACCCCGCCCTTTGGCGAGCAGTGCGAAATAGGCGGCGATCACGTCGCGTACATCGAGAAAATCGCGTGTTACGTCCACGTCGCCAACCTCCACAAGGGGGGGCTGTAGCCCGCGCTGCACACGGGCGATCTGGCGGGCCACACTGGAGAGCACGAAGTCCGGCTTCTGGCCGGCGCCGACATGGTTGAACGGACGGGCCACCATGACGCGCCATCCCTCGCTGATGCCCCATTGCAGGCACAGGTGCTCGGCCGCCAGCTTGCTGACCGCATAGGGGTTGCGGGGCACGGGCAGCTGGGTTTCGCGGATGGGCAGGTCTGCTGGCTCGACCTGTCCATAGACGTCGCCCGAGCTGACATACAGGAAGGTGCCGTCGAAGCCGCCGGCCTTGAGGGCCTGGAGCAGGTTGAGTGTGCCGAGGAGATTGACTTCGAGCGTGCGTGCCGGATCGCGGAAGGCCTCGGGTACGAATGTCTGGCCGGCCAGATGGATGACCGCATCGGGGCGCTGGGCGCACCAGTCAGCGAGGCTCTCCGGATGCGTGAGATCGAAGTCTTCGGGCGGTGGCAGCAGGCGCCATGCGGAGTCGGCAGACTCCAGATGCGCTTGCAGATGCCCGCCGACGAAGCCGGTGAGTCCGGTAAGCAGTAATTTCTTTTGCACGACGACCTCTTTGCTCCGACCATCCTGGCGGGAATGGATCATTCAGCAGCGTTTGCCCGACTGGAACACCAGAATCCCTCGGTGGGCCGCTCTTTTAATTTTGCGCAACAATCTGAAAGAAAAGACGCGGCGACACAACTGGAAAAAGCGTGACCGGCCAGTTCTGTGGCTTGGCGCTCTTTTCCAGCAGAATCGGCGCCAGATTGCCGGCGCTTCGGAACATGTTTCATGGATTGATCAGAGCAGCCTTTGCACCGCGAAGGCCACTGCCGCGCCTACCGCCAGGCCGGCGATGATCTCGACCTTGCTGTGGCCCATTCGTTCACGCAGCACTTTCTTTTCCGGCTCGCTCTTGCCCAGCCGATTGATCGCCTCGGCGTGCAGGCCGACCTGGCGCCGCAGGCTGTTGGCGTCCAGCAGGACGATGAAGGCCAGGGTCAGGGCGACGCCGAAGGCAGGATGGCCGATGCCTTCGCGCAGGGCGATCAGGGCGGCCATGCTGCTCACGATCGCGCTGTGGTTGCTCGGCAACCCGCCGTAGCCGATCAGGCCGAAGGCCGGTCGACCGGCCTTCAGGCTGTTGATGGCGAACTTCAGCGAGCCGGCCGTCAGCCAGGCGGCAAAGGGGGTGATCAGGTAGGCAAGATCCATGGACGGCCTCCGCTTACAGCGACCAGGCGCAGGCGCCGGCCCACAGCAGGGCGACCAGCATCAGCTGCCAGTCAGTGAGGAGCGCGTCGGTGGGCGACTCGCCACCGCCCTGTTCCACCACAAACCAGTAGCGGAACAGGCCATAGAGCACCAGGGGAATACTGATGATCAGCTCGGGGCGGCCGGTGATGACGAACAGGCTGTAGAACAGCAGGGCACCGATGGCCGACATCTCGGCATAGCGGTCCACCAGCGTAATGGAATAGTGGCGCAGGACTTCCCGGCTCTCGCTGCCGTTGCTGCTCAGCTCCTGGCGGCGCTTGATCGAGGCCAGGTAGAGGGCCAGGCACAGAGTGGTGACGAACATCCACCCCGACACCGGCACCGACAGCGCCATGGCGCCGGCATACACACGCAGGACGAAACCCAGGGCGATGGTGAAGATATCCAGCACCGGCTGGTGCTTGAGCACGAAGGTGTAGGCGAGGTTGAGCAGCAGGTAGCCGAGGATCACATGGACCACTTCGGGGAAGTGGAACCAGGCGGCCACCAGGGCTCCATACAGCACGGCCAGCAGGACCAGGGCGGCCTGGGGCGTGACCAGACCCGAGGCCAGCGGGCGGGTCAGGGATTTGCGCGGGTGTCGGCGGTCGTGCTCGATGTCGTGCAGATCGTTGACGATGTAGGTCGCCGAAGACGCGATGCAGAACAGGCCAGCCGCAATCAGCGCCGCAACGATGGAGTCGGGGTCGTGGAACTCGCCGGAAAACAACAGGGGCGCGAGGACGAACGCATTCTTCACCCACTGGCGTGGGCGCATCAGCGCCAGGAGTCCTTTCAGCCGGGCTAGAGGGGAGTGGGTCCGTGAGGTAGCATGCATGCCATTTAACTCCGCATGGCTTCTAGTTGGTTCTTGATGAGAATTGCGCTGATCTACTCGTTACTGGCCGCGATCGCAACCGTAACCAATATCTTTTCCCAGGATCTGGTCGTCAGGGCCTATCACGGCCCCTATGCCATCCTGCTATCAGTGCTGGTGGGGACGGGGGTGGGGCTCATTGTCAAATACGTGCTGGATAAACGCTACATCTTTAGTTTCACCGCGCGAAATATCGCGCACGATGGGCGCGTTTTCCTTATGTATACGCTCATGGGACTGGTCACCACCGTGATCTTCTGGGGCTTCGAGTTCGGTTTCCATCATCTGTTCGAGAGCAAGGAAATGCGTTATCTCGGCGGCGTCATCGGCCTGGCCATCGGCTATTACGCCAAATACCTGCTGGACCGTCGGTTCGTGTTTCCCAAGGAGTCGACGCCATGCTGATCAGCGGCTGGGGGCGATACCCGACCATCGACGCGCAGCTGCAGGAGCTGACCACCCCGACCCGCGCCGCCGAGCATCTGGCGGCCGATGGTCCGGTGATCGCCCGCGGCATGGGGCGCAGCTATGGCGACAGCGCCCTGGCTCCCCATATTCTCTCGACCCGCTCGCTCGACCGTCTGCATGCGTTCGACCCTGACGAGGGCACGGTCGATTGCGATGCCGGGGTGACCCTGGCCGAGCTGATCGATGTCTTCCTGCCGCGCGGCTGGTTCCTGCCGGTGACGCCCGGGACGCGCTTCGTCAGCGTCGGCGGCGCCATTGCCAGCGACGTGCATGGCAAGAACCACCACCTCGACGGCTGTTTCAGCGCCTTCGTCGATTCCTTCGACCTGCTGACCGCCAGCGGTGAGGTGCTTACCTGCTCCGCCGACAGCCACGCCGAACTGTTCCGCGCCACCTGTGGCGGCATGGGCCTGACCGGCGTGATTCTGCGGGCCCGCCTGCGCTTGCGTCGGGTGCACAGCGCCTTCATCGACCAGGTCACGCTCAAGGCCGCCAACCTGGACGAAGCGCTCGACCTCTTCGAGGCCCATGGCGCCAGCACCTATTCGGTGGCCTGGATCGACTGCCTGGCGAGCGGCGAATCGCTGGGGCGCTCGCTGCTCATGCTGGGCGAGCACGCCCGTAACGGCGCCCTCGACCTGGCGCCGTCGCGAACCCTGGGGGTGCCGGTCGACATGCCCGGCATGCTGCTCAACCGCCATTCGATCAGGGCGTTCAACAGCCTGTATTTCCACCGCATCCGCCAGCCCCGCACGGAGCAGCGCATCGACTACCGGCCGTTCTTCTACCCGCTGGACGGCATCGCCCAATGGAACCGTCTGTATGGCCGCGACGGCTTCCTCCAGTACCAGTTCGTGATCCCCCGCGAGGCGGGACGCGAGGGCATGAGGGCGATTCTCCAGCGCATCGCGGCCTCGGGGCGCGGCTCGTTCCTGGCCGTGCTCAAGGCCTTCGGCGCGGCCAACGACAACCCGCTGTCATTCCCGATCGAGGGCTACACCCTGGCGCTGGATTTCAAGAACGAGCGCGGCCTGACGGCACTGCTGGACGAGCTGGACCGCATGGTCCTGGCCCACGGTGGCCGCCTCTACCTCACCAAGGATGCGCGGATGAGCGCGGAAACCTTCCGCCAGAGCTATCCGCGCTGGGAAGAATTCCAGGCGCTGCGCGAGCGCTACGGCGCCCTGGGCAGATTCGTATCGCTGCAAGCACAACGACTGGGACTGGAATGACCACCATGCAGAAACTGCTGATCATCGGCGCCACCTCCGCCATTGCCGAGGCCACCGCTCGCCGCTTCGCCCGGCGCGGCTGCCACCTCCACCTGCTGGGGCGCAACGGCGAACGCCTGGCCAGCCTGGCGGAAGACCTGAAGGTACGTGGCGCCGGCGCCGCGAGCCACGCCTTCTTTGACGCCAACGATCTGGACAGCCATCCCGCCGTGCTGGAAGCCGCCATCGCCGAACTGGGCGGGCTGGACATGGTGCTGATTGCCCACGGCACCTTGGGCGACCAGAAGGCCTGCGAGCAGAGCGTCGAGCTGACGCTGCAGGAGCTGAAGACCAACGCCCTGAGCGTGATCGGCCTGCTCACCTCGCTGGCGAACCATTTCGAGAACCAGGGCCACGGCACCATCGCCGTGATCGGCTCGGTGGCCGGCGACCGCGGCCGCCAGTCCAACTACGTCTACGGCACGGCCAAGGGCGCGCTGGCGCTGTTCCTGCAGGGACTGCGCAACCGCCTGAGCAAGCGCGGCGTGCAGGTGCTGACGATCAAGCCCGGCTTCGTCGACACGCCGATGACCGCGGCCTTTCCCAAGGGGCCGCTGTGGGCGACCCCGGACAAGGTCGCCGGAGACATCGAGAAGGCCATCGACAAGCGCCGCGACGTGCTCTACACGCCGGGCTTCTGGGGCCTGATCATGCTGATCATCAAGAGCGTTCCGGAGACGATCTTCAAGCGACTGTCGCTTTGATCCCGATGAGAAGGGCCGCGTTCGGCCTGCTGCTGCTCGCCTGGTTGCTGGTGCTGGTCAAGATCGCCGCGCCGCAGCTGACCCAGGCCTTCCAGCCGGACGGCGACCTGGCCGCCGACATGCTGCTGGTGAACCAGCTGCACGCCGACGGCTACCTGTTCACCGGGCACTACTCGCGCTTCGGCTTCAATCACCCCGGCCCATCTTTCATCTATATGAACGCGCTGTTCGAGCAGATCGGCGCTGCCGTGGGCATGCCGCGGGCGAACGCCTGGTTCCTGTCCAGCCTGGCGTTCAACTTCGGGTTCCTCCTGCTGATTGCCTGGGCGACGGCGCGACTGTTCGAGCGTCGCCTGTCGCTCGCGGCCCTGGCCGCCGTGGTGCCGCTGTCCATCCTGCTGGGAAGCACGCTGGCCAACTTCTGGATGCCCTATCGGCTGGTCCTGCCCTTTGCCGCCTTCTTCCTGACGGTGGTGTTGGTCGCCGCCAGGGGCACACGTTTCCTGCCGCTGGCGATGGCCCTGGCCTGCCTGCTGATCCATGGCTACGTCACCATGCCGGTCTTCACCTTGCCACTGGTACTGCTGGCGACCCTGTTCCAGCTGTGGCAAACGGATTGGCGGCTGGCGCCGCATGGGCGCTGGCTGCTGATCGCCCTGGGCATCGGCGCGTTGTTCCTCCTGCCCCTCGTGCTGGACAGCCTGGTCAGTCCGCAGCCCAACCTGCAGCGTATCCTCGAAACGCAATCCCATCTTGCGGGAGCCGAACATCCCACCCTGGCAGAGTCGCTGGCCTATGCCCTGTCGTACTGGCAAGCCACCCTGCTCTTTCTCGTTCCTGCCGCCCTGGCGTTTCTGCTCCGGGTCCGCAGGATCAGCCGCGCCGACCGCAGGCTACTGCTCTACGCGATAGCCCTGGCGGCGCTCGTCAGCGTTCTGTTTGTCCTGTATCACCTGACCGTACCCCGGCCGCTCCACCCCTTCATGGGCAGCTACTACCAGGGCGTGCCCCTGGCGATCACCGTGCTGCTGCTCTATGTGGCGCTCTGCAGCCTGCCACGACCGGGCGCGAGTGCATTGCTCGCGGGAGCGCTGCTGGTGTGGCTGTCGACCCTGCAGATCCAGCTCATGGCACCGCGGGAAGACATACGCGAGCTTGGCGATTTCCTCGCGTCGCATTCGGGCCAGCGCGTCGTGCTCGATTATCCCGAGGGTGGTGAGCCGTTCTGGATAACGGCGGGAGGCCTGCTGCTGTACCTGAAGGACAAGGGAGTGGACGCGTGCATCGCCCGGCCCGATCTGGATTTCCTGTACACCCCGAAAGGGGTATGCCGCGAGAAGGCCGATGTCCGCCTGCAGCGGGCCGATCAGTGCGCGCCCGGTTGCCTGGTCACCAGCGGCGGACTGGCACTGGCGCCAGCCGTTCCCCGCCAGGGCGGATGACGCCCGGGGTCGGCAAGCGCTGCACCAGTGGTATGCTGCCCGCCTCTTCTGACCCGCCCGGAACCATGCCGTGACCGAACGCACCCAGGCCGTGAAGGCCTACCTGCTCGACCTGCAGGACCGTATCTGCGCCGCCCTCGAAGCTGAGGACGGTTCCGCCCGCTTCTTCGAGGATGCCTGGGAGCGCCCCGCCGGTGGCGGCGGGCGTACCCGGGTGATCGAGAACGGCGCCCTGATCGAGAAGGGCGGCGTCAACTTCTCCCATGTCTTCGGCGACAGCCTGCCGCCGTCGGCCAGCGCCCACCGGCCCGAACTGGCCGGCCGTGGCTTCGAGGCCATGGGCGTGTCGCTGGTGATCCATCCGGAAAACCCGCACGTGCCCACCTCCCACGCCAACGTCCGCCTGTTCAGCGCGGAGAAGGCCGGCGAGGAGCCGGTCTGGTGGTTCGGCGGCGGTTTCGATCTGACGCCCTACTACGCCGTCGAGGAAGACTGCGTGTACTGGCACCAGGTCGCCCGTGAGGCCTGCGCGCCCTTCGGCGCGGATGTCTATCCACGGTTCAAGGAGTGGTGTGACCGCTATTTCCACCTCAAGCACCGCGGCGAGCCGCGCGGCATCGGCGGGCTGTTCTTCGACGACCTCAACGAGTGGGACTTCGATACCAGTTTCGCCTTCCTGCGAGCCGTGGGCGACGCCTACATCAAGGCCTACCTGCCGATCATCCAGCGCCGCAAGGCCACGCCCTTCACCGAGGCGCAGCGCGAGTTCCAGGCCTTCCGCCGCGGACGCTACGTCGAGTTCAACCTGGTGTTCGACCGCGGCACCCTGTTCGGCCTGCAGTCCGGCGGGCGCACCGAGTCCATCCTCATGTCCCTGCCGCCGCACGTGCGCTGGGGCTATGACTGGAAGCCCGAGCCGGGCACCGCGGAAGCGCGCCTGACCGACTACTTCCTCCAGGACCGCGACTGGCTGGCCGGCGCGTAGAGCGGGTGCAACCCGCGTATCCGTGGCGCGGGTTGCACCCGCCCTGCTCACAGAAGGACATGCAATGGACCGTTACGGCGTGTTCGGCAACCCCATCGGCCACAGCAAGTCGCCGCTGATTCATCGTCTGTTCGCCGAACAGACCGGCCAGGACCTGAGCTACGAGGCGCTGCTGGCGCCGCTGGACGACTTCGCCGGCTACGCCCGCGCGTTCTTCGCCACCGGGCTGGGCGGCAACGTCACCGTGCCGTTCAAGGAGGAGGCCTTTCGCCTGGCCGACGAACTGGCCGAGCGGGCCCGCCGCGCCGGCGCGGTGAACACCCTGAAGAAGCTCGACGATGGCCGCCTGCTCGGCGACAACACCGACGGCGCCGGCCTGGTCCGCGACCTGACGGTGAACGCCGGCATCGACCTGGCCGACAAGCGGATCCTCCTGCTCGGCGCCGGTGGCGCCGTGCGCGGCGTGCTGGCGCCGATGCTGGCGCACCGGCCGCAGGCGCTGGTGATCGCCAACCGCACGGTGGAGAAGGCCGAGCAGCTGGCCCGCGAGTTCGCCGACCTGGGGCCGGTCGCGGCCAGCGGTTTCGACTGGCTGAGCGAGCCGGTCGACCTGATCGTCAACGGCACCTCGGCCAGCCTGGCCGGCGAGCTGCCGCCCCTGGAACCGAACCTGATACGGCCTGGCCACACCCTCTGCTACGACATGATGTACGGCCGGGAACCGACGGCCTTCAACCGCTGGGCGGCCGAGCAGGGCGCCGCGCGCTGCATCGACGGCCTGGGCATGCTGGTGGAGCAGGCCGCCGAGGCCTTCCTGCTGTGGCGCGGCGTGCGCCCGGACAGCGCGCCCGTGCTGGCGGAGCTGCGGCGCCAGCTGGGCTGAGCCGTAGGAGCGGGCGCTGCCTGCGAAGCGCCTTGCGGGTCTGATTCGCGGACAAGGTCCTCTCCCACAAGGTTTCGGGCAGCGGAAGAAGCGCAGGCGGGCGCTCAGCCGAAGAACCAGTAGCACACCAGGATCGAGGCAACGACGCCGACCATGTCGGCGAACAGGGCGCAGCCCACCGCGTGGCGGGCACGCTGGATGCCCACCGCGCCGAAGTACACGGCCAGCACGTAGAAGGTGGTCTCGGTGCTGCCCTGCATGGTCGCCGCCACCAGCGCCGGGAAGCTGTCCACGCCCTGGCTCTGCATGGTCTCGATCAGCATGGCCCGCGCCGCGCTGCCGGAGAAGGGCTTGACCAGGCCCGTCGGCAGGGCCTCGACGAAGCGGGTGTCCCAGCCCAGGCTCTGGACGCACCAGCGGATGCCGTCGAGCAGCACGTCGAGCGCGCCAGAGGCCCGCAGCACGCCCACCGCGCAGAGCATGGCGACCAGGTACGGCAAAAGATTTTTGGCGACCTCGAAGCCCTCCTTGGCGCCCTCGACGAAGCTCTCGTACACCGGCACCTTCTTCAGCGCGCCGAGCAGCAGGAAGCTGAGGATCAGGCCGAACAGGGTCAGGTTGCCGAGCAGCGAGGACAGGGCGGTCAGCGCCGTGGCCGAGAGGCCCGCCAGCACCGCCATGAAGGTGCCGATGGCCAGCGCGGCGCCGCCGAGCCAGGCCAGCAGTACCGGGTCCCACAGGCGCAGGCGCTGCATCACCGCCACCGACAGCAGGGCGCTGGCGCTGGACACGGCATTGGCCAGCAGGATCGGCAGGAACACCAGCGCCGGGTCCTCGGCGCCCTGCTGAGCGCGGTACATGAAGATCGACACCGGCAGCAGGACGAAGGACGAGGCGTTCATCACCATGAACAGCACCTGGGCGTTGCTCGCCGAGGTGCTGCTCGGGTTGAGTTCCTGCAGGGCCTTCATCGCGCGCAGGCCGATCGGCGTGGCGGCGTTGTCCAGGCCGAGGCCGTTGGCGGTGAAGCTGAGGGTGACCAGGCCGAGGGAGTGGTGGCCGCGCGGCACTTCCGGCATCAGCCGGGCGAACAGCGGGGACAGCAGGCGGGCCAGCATCTCGACCAGGCCGGCCTTTTCGGCGATGCGCAGGAAGCCCAGCCAGAGGGTGAGGGTGCCGAACAGCAGGATCATCACGTCGACCGACGTCCTGGCCATGGTGAACAGGCTCTCCACCATGGACGCCCACACTGTGGGGTCGCCGCCGATCCAGCGCAGCGCGGCGGCCAGTGCGGCCACCACGAAGAATCCCAGCCACAAGCCATTGAGCATCGTCAGTCCCCCCGGTCGGAGGCCGATGATAGCGGCCATGCCGGGGCGGGGCGAGCGATGCGCGGGCTGCAGATCATGAAACGAGACGTGGAAATGAACGTGGCGGAAGCGTCGACCCTCGTGAGGTGACGGCGCTTCCGCCATCGTTGCTGCCTGACCCGGTCCTTGCGGAGGCACTCCCTGTACCCCTAGGTCGCTCCGTCGGCAGAGCATCCCGACCCCCTGGTCACGCGCCTGTCCCCGCGCGGTTTTTCAAAACAAGACCTGTTGACGCATTGTCGCTCCCCGGATTGCCGCACCAACGTCACCGTTCGTGCACAACCCGTCACGTGCGTGACAAGGCGTCGACAGGCCCTGGTCGAGCGTCAGGGCGCCCGACGACCGAAGACCATGGATACGATGAACATCACCAGGAAGACCACGAAGAGAATCTTCGCGATACCCGTGGCGGTGCCGGCGATACCACCGAAGCCCAGAACCGCGGCGATGATGGCGATGATCAGGAATGTAATGGCCCAACTCAGCATGATGACGTCTCCTTCTTCTATTCAACGTTCCGGAGGCCGGCCAGGCGGTCAACCGCTGGCTCGTCCTCGGATTCGGTATCCAGACTGAAGAACATGGCCCGGCCCAGACTCAGCGCACTGCCCAGGACACCTAGCACGGCGATCAGCAACGCAAAGATCAGGGTGAGCATTTCCATTTCTCCTCTGAATGATTGGGGGCGCTTTCACGCGCCTTGGTTCAAGCTTCTTTTCAGTTCACGCATACGGTCGTGGCAGGCCCGCACCGTCGGCATCTCGGCCTCCAGCAAGGCGCGCTCCTCGGGAGCGGCTTCCGGCAGGGCCTCTTCGAAGGCTTTCAGCAGGCGGTCTTCCGTCGATTCCAGTTCGGCGACATAGGCGGCGTCGCCATCGCGGGAAAGACGCGCCTTGGTGTCCGCGTACAGCTGGCGCAACGCACCGCTGAGGGTGCCGCCTTCGGCGGGATGCTCGCTCTCCTCCGCCACTTTCAGCGCCAGCGCCTGGAGAATCCGGGTCTTGGCCTCGGCCATGTCGTGGAACACAGCCTTCAGCCGCGGGTCCTGCACCTCGGCTGCGGCGTGCTGATAGAAGCGCTCACCGTCTCGGGTGATCTCTATCAGCTCGTTGAGCACGTTGGACTGGCTGTTCATCGCGGTCTCCGCTATCCGTCTTTCGCATCGCGGGAATTTCCCGGTCTGTGATCTTTCTTTCTCAAATTGCGTGCCAGCCGTATTCGACTTAATTTTCCTTATATTTCAATAAGATAAATATCATGCAAACCAGGTGGGGCGTGCAGCATGCAGGATTGCGCAAAAATTTCCGTGCAACTTGCACGAAACTTACGACACTAACCCTCCAGGCCGACGCACCAAGAGAAGAAACGATGCAAGAAGAAGCTGCCGCCAAGGGACGCATCCTGCTGGTGGATGACGAGTCCGCGATCCTGCGTACATTCCGCTACTGCCTGGAGGATGACGGCTACGTGGTCGCCACGGCCGGCAGCGCCGCCCAGGCCGACAACCTGTTGCTGCGCCAGGTGTTCGACCTGTGCTTCCTCGACCTGCGCCTGGGCGAGGACAACGGGCTGGACCTGCTGGCGCAGATGCGCATCCAGGCGCCCTGGATGCGGGTGGTGATCGTCACCGCCCACTCCGCCGTGGACACCGCCGTCGATGCGATCCAGGCCGGCGCCGCGGACTACCTGGTCAAGCCCTGCTCGCCGGACCAGCTGCGCCTGGCCGCCGCCAAGCAGCTGGAAGTGCGCGCGCTGGCGGCGCGGCTGGAGGCGCTGGAGGGCGAGGTGCGCAAGTCCAAGGACGGCCTCGACTCGCACAGCCCGGCGATGATGGCGATCCTGGAAACCGCCCGCCAGGTCGCGACCACCGACGCCAACATCCTCATCCTCGGCGAGTCCGGCACCGGCAAGGGCGAACTGGCCCGCGCCATCCATGGCTGGAGCCGCCGCGCCAAGCGCACCTGCGTGACCATCAACTGCCCGTCGCTGACCGCCGAGCTGATGGAAAGCGAGCTGTTCGGCCATGCCCGCGGCTCCTTCACCGGCGCCAGCGAGAGCACCCAGGGCCGAGTCAGCCAGGCCGACGGCGGCACCCTGTTCCTCGACGAGATCGGCGACTTCCCGCTCACCCTGCAGCCCAAGCTGCTGCGCTTCATCCAGGACAAGGAGTACGAGCGGGTCGGCGACCCGGTCACCCGGCGCGCCGACGTGCGCATCGTCGCCGCCACCAACCTGGACCTGGACGACATGGTCCGCGAGGGCCGCTTCCGCGAGGACCTGCTCTACCGCCTCAACGTCATCACCCTCAAGCTGCCGCCGCTGCGCGAGCGCCACGAGGACGTGCTGTCCCTGGCCGAGCGCTTCCTCGCCCGCTTCGTCAGCGACTACGGCCGCCCGGCCTGCGGCTTCAGCCCAGAGGCCGTGGCCGCCCTGCAGGCCTACCACTGGCCGGGCAACATCCGCGAGCTGCGCAACGTCATCGAGCGCGCCAGCATCATCTGCCAGCAGGAGACGGTGGAAATTGTCCACCTCGGACTCGGTGGCGGTGGCGAGGCACCGAGCGGCGCCGTGCGGGTGGGGGCCTCCATGAGTCTCGAAGAGCTGGAGAAGGCCCACATCGCCGCCGTCCTGGCCAGCAGCAACACCCTGGACATGGCGGCCAAGACTCTGGGCATAGATGCTTCGACCCTCTATCGCAAACGCAAGCAGTACAACCTTTGACCATGGGGTCACCATGAAGCTGCCGATGAAGCTTCGCACCCGTCTGTTCCTGAGCATTTCCGCGCTGATCACCGTGGCGCTGATGGGCCTGCTGCTCGGGCTGTACAGCGTCACCCAGATGGCGCGCGGCCAGAGCGAGCTGATCCAGCGCGGCTTCACCGCCGTGCAGGTCGGCCAGAAGCTGCGCCAGCACCTGGGCGACGAACTGATCGTGCTGATCGACCAGAACCCGGACCCGGACGGCCTCGCGAGCATTCGCCAGGCCTTCCGCTCGACCCTCGCCGAGGGGCTCGGCGCCGACCTGGGAGAGCGCTACAAGCGTGGACTCGAGGAGGCCGCGACGCTCTACGACCAGATGGAGCAGGCGGCCGCCAGCGGTACGCCCGCCGGCGAGACGCCGCACAACCTGGCCACCCACAAGCCTTTCACCGAGGCCTTCAAGCGGTTGCGCAACCACCTGCTCGACGAGCAGGACCAGGTGGTGGAGCGGGTCATCGAGGCCGAGAAGAAGGCCGGCGAACGTTCCCAGCTGATCGCCGTGCTGCTCGCCCTCATGGGCCTGTCGGTGCTGGCGATCGGCGTGCTCACCGCCAACGGCATCGCCCGCCGCTTCGGCGCCCCCATCGACCTGCTGGCGCGGGCCGCCGACCAGGTCGGCCGCGGCCAGTACGACGTGGTGCTGCCGGTATCGCCGGTGGTCGAGCTGGCGGTGCTGAGCCGGCGCTTCGGCCTGATGACCGAGGCCCTGCACCAGTACCATTCGAGCAACCTCAACCAGCTGCTCAACAGCGAGGGCCGCCTGAAGGCGGTGCTCGACAGCATCGACGACGGCCTGGTCATCCTCGATGCCCAGGGCCGCGTCGAGCACGCCAACCCGGTGGCGCTGCGCCAGCTGTCGTGGAGCATGGAAATCCAGGACCAGCCCATCGGCCCGCTGCTGCCCGGCCACGCGGTGGACGAGGCGCTGCGCCAGGTGCTCGCCGGCGAACTGATGCGCGAGCCGCCGGCCGATCTGCAGATCGGTCGCGACGGCGAGGTGCGCCTGCTGGCCTGGGCGCTGACCCCGGTGCAGCTGCGCGAGGGCGGCAGCGTGGGGGCGGTGATGGTGCTGCGCGACGTCACCGAGCAGCGCACCTTCGAGCGGGTGCGCAACGAGTTCGTCCTGCGCGCCTCCCACGAGCTGCGCACGCCGATCACCGGCATGCACATGGCCTTCAGCCTGCTGCGCGAGCGGCTGTCGCTGGAGCCGGGCGGGCGCGAGCAGGAGCTGATGCGCACCGTCGACGAGGAAATGCGCCGGCTGGTGCAACTGATCGACGACCTGCTGGAGTTCTCGCGCTACCAGAACGGCCTGCAGACCCTGCAGCGCAACCCGTACGACCTGACCACCATGGTCGATCAGACCCACGAACGCTTCGCCGAAGAGGCGGCGGAGCGCGGCGTGACCCTCGTCTGCGAAGCCCACGAGCCGCTGCCGCGCCTCAACCTCGACGCCGGGCAACTGGAGCGGGTGCTCAACAACCTGGTCAGCAACGCTCTGCGCCACAGCAACCCAGGCGGCAAGGTGCAGCTACAGGCGCGCCGCCATGGCGAGCAGGTGATCGTCAGCGTGCAGGACGAGGGCGAAGGCATCCCCTTCGGCCAGCAGGCGCGCATCTTCGAGCCGTTCGTGCAGGTGGGGCGGCGCAAGGGCGGGGTCGGGCTGGGGCTGGCGCTGGCGCGGGAGATCGTGCAGTTGCACGGCGGCCGGCTGGGCGTCTACTCGCGTCCCGGCGAGGGCGCCAACTTCTACTTCAGCCTGCCGGTGTAACGGTCGGCGAAAGGCTGCCTGCGGCGCGATGGGTTGGGATTGCGGTGTAGGGTGTCGCGGGGCCGTCCAGGTTGTGCGCACCGGGAAGACCTTGTGAGGTGCGCATAGCGCACCCTACGGGACAGAGGGGTCGGGGCGTTCCGGGATTGGTTTCAGCGCAGGATCGGATCGAACTTGAAGCGGCGGCCCGCCATCAGAGCCACCAGGAAGGCCAGGCCGAAGAAGCCTGCGGCACATTTGAGCGCCAGCGCGGGGATCTCTTCCAGGCCGGGGTTCAGCCACAGAGTGAACAGGCTCAACAGAGTCATGATCAGCAGGAAGATGGCGCTTCTGGACATGGCGGGATTCCTGGTCGGTCAGAGTCGTCAGAACACCCAGCGCGGGGTGCTGTCTGCGGGACTCGGCTGGCGCGTGGCGGTGTCGGTCTCGCCCTGGTCGGAAATGCGCAGCCACTGGCCATCCTCGCGAGCGGCGCGGGAGGCCTGCCGGCGCAGCTCGCCGAAGCCTTCCAGCAGCGCGCTGGTGCGAGTGTCACTGACCATGGAGGTGGAGACGGTAAGTTCGGCGGTCTTGGCGGCGGCGCCGGCCGAACCGGTGAGATCGGTGGCGTAAGCTCCGTTGACCAGCAATGCAGCGGCGCAGAACAGGCTCAGTCGGACAGTGTGCATGGCGCTTCTCCATTAGCGATCAGTCGGGGCTTACGTGACTGATGTTGCAGCGCTCGTGCCAGTCTTTTGCTGGTATTAATCTCCTTTAAAATCAAGTAGTTATGTTTATGCGCGCCAGCATGTGCCATGCGCTTTGCAAGATGCACGATGCATGGCGCATGCAATTTGCACGATCAGGCCCGGTGCGGCAGCACGACGGTGAAGCACGACCCCTCGCCGAGGCGGCTGCTCAGCTCGATACGCCCGCCGTGGGCCTGGACGATCTGTTCGCTGATGAACAGGCCCAGCCCCAGCCCCTGGGCAACGCTGGTACCGGCCACCCGCTCGAACTGCTCGAACACCCGCCGCTGGTCCGCCTCGGAGATGCCCATGCCCTGGTCGCGCACCTCGGAGCGGACGAAATCGTCCTCCACCTTGACCCGCACCGATACCGGCTTGCCGTCACCGTAGCGCAGCGCGTTGGTCAACAGGTTGGCCAGCACCTGCTCGATGCGGAACTCGTCCATCAGCACCGGCGCGGGCCCTTCCACTTCCAGTTCGATATGGCTGCCGGCGCTGGCGAACTGCGCGGCCAGGCTTTCCACCACGTTGCCGGCCAGCACGCCGAGGTCGGCCGGCTGCGGGCGTACGGACAGCTTGCCAGTGCGGATGCGCGAGACATCGAGCATGTCGTCGATCAGCCGGGTCAGGCTGCGGATTTGCCGCTCGTCGCGGGCGACCATCTCGCGCAGCTTCTCCAGGGTGAAGGCGTCGTCGCGGCCCTGCTGCAGGCGCAGCTTGCGCAGCTGCACGTCGAGGATCAGGCCGTTGAGCGGCGTGCGCAGTTCGTGGGAGGCGATGGACATGAACACGTCGCGCATCTGCACCGCCTTCTGCAGCTCGGCCTGGGTCTCGCGCAGCTCGGCGAGCAGCGCTTCCTGCTCGCGGCGCCCGGCCTCCAGGTCCTCCAGCTGCAGGCTCAGGGCCTTGCGGTGGCGGTACAGCTCGACGAACATTGCCACCTTGCTGCGCACCTCGTAGGGCGACAGCGGCTTGTGCAGGAAGTCCACCGCGCCGCTCTCGTAGCCCTTGAAGGCGTAGTCCATCTCGCGCCCGACGGCGCTGACGAAGATGATCGGGATGTGCTTGGTCTTCTCCGTGCCGCGCATCAGCTCGGCCAGCTCGAAGCCGTTCATGCCCGGCATCTTGACGTCGAGGATGGCCAGGGCGAACTCGTGTTCGAGCAGCAGCGACAGCGCCTCGTCGGCGCTGCTGGCCTGGAACACCGTGCGGTCCTCGCCCTGTATCAGCGACTGCAGGGCCAGCAGGTTCTCCGGCAGGTCGTCGACGATCAACAGCTTGGCTTCAATCTTCCTCAGCATGGCATGGCATCCAGTTCGGCCAGCAGCGGGCGCATGGTGGCGATGGGCAGGAGAAAGTCCGGTTGCAGCAGCGCCAGCGCCGCCTCCGGCATGGTGGGTACCTGAGCGTCGGACGGCTCCTGCACCAGAGTCAAGCCGCCGGCTCGCTGGATGGCCAGCATTCCGGCCGCGCCATCCTCGTTGGCGCCGGTGAGCAGGGCGCCGGCCAGCCGCTCGCCATAGGCGTCGGCGGCGGATTCGAAGAGGATATCGATCGACGGGCGCGAGAAATGCCGCGGCTCCTCGCGGCTGAGCGAGAAGCTGCGGTCGGTCTCGATGGACAGGTGGTAGCCGGCCGGCGCCACGTAGACCACGCCGCCGCGCAGGCCTTCCTTGTCCTCGGCCTCCTTGGCCGGCAGCGCCAGGCGCTGGGCGAGCAGCTCGGCGAGCAGGCTGTCGCTGCGGTCCGGCAGGTGCAGCAGGCAGACCACCGGCAGCCGGTAGTCCGCAGGCAGCTCGGCGAGCAGCTGCAGCAGCGCTTCCACGCCGCCGGCCGAGGCGCCGATCACCAGCGCCTCCAGCGGGGCCCGGGTCTGGCCGCGCAGGATGATCCGCCGCTGGCCGTTCATCGCTTGCGGAAGATCCGCTCGGGGCGCGCAAGCGCCTCGAACTGCTTGGCGTAGGCGGAGAAGTCGATGCTTTCCTTGCTGCCCAGGCCGAGGAAGCCACGGTGGCAGAGCGAGTCGTGGAACAGGCCGAGCGCGCGGTCCTGCAGGTCGCGGTTGAAGTAGATCAGCACGTTGCGGCAGGACACCAGGTGGGTCTCGGCGAACACGCTGTCGGTAGCCAGGCTGTGATCGGCGAAGGTCACGTTGGCGCGCAGCGACTTGTCGAACAGGACCCGGTCGTAGGCCGCCGAGTAGTAGTCGGAGAACGCCCGCTTGCCGCCGGAGAGCTGGTAGTTCTGGGTGTAGGTGCGCAGGTTGTCGAGGGCGAAGATGCCCTGCTCGGCCTTCTCCAGCGAGTGCGGGTTGATGTCCGTGGCGTAGATCATGGTGCGCTCCAGCAGGCCTTCCTCGCGCAGCAGGATGGCCAGCGAATACACCTCCTCGCCGGTGCTGCAGCCGGCCACCCAGACCTTCAGCGAGGGGTAGGTGTGCAGCAGCGGCACCACCTGCTCGCGCAGGGCCAGGAAGTAGCTCGGGTCGCGGAACATCTCGCTGACCGGGATGGTGAGGTACTGCAGCAGCTGCATGAACGCCTTGGGGTCGTGCAGGATGCGCTCCTGCAGCGCCGAGATGGTCGGGCAGTCCAGCTGGGCCTGCGCCTGGCGCACCCGGCGCTTCAGCGAGGCCCCCGCATAGTCGCGGAAGTCGTAGCTGTAGCGCAGGTAGATCGCCTCGATCAGCAGGCGCAGTTCGATCTCGTCGGGCATCAGAGGCGTTCCAGCTTGGGCATCCATACGCGGATCAGGGAGAACAGGCGGTCGAGGTCGATGGGCTTGGCCAGGTAGTCGTTGGCGCCGGCCTCGCGGCAGCGTTCCTGGTCGTCCTTCATCGCCTTGGCCGTCACCGCGATGATCGGCAGGTTCTTCCAGCGCGCCTCCTGACGAATCTGCCGGGTGGCCTCGTAGCCGTCCATCTCCGGCATCATCACGTCCATCAGCACCAGGTCGATGTCGTCGTGCTCGCGCAGCTTGGCCAGCGCCTCGATGCCGTTGCGCGCCACCTCCACCGCCGCGCCCTTCTGCTCCAGCGCGCTGGACAGGGCGAAGATGTTGCGCACGTCGTCGTCCACCAGCAGCAGGCGGCGGCCCTCGAACACCTTGTCGCGGCTGCGCGCGGTCTTGAGCATGCGCTGGCGCTCGCTGGACAGCTCGGCCTCGACCTTGTGCAGGAACAGGGTGACTTCGTCCAGCAGCCGCTCCGGCGAGCGCGCGCCCTTGATGATGATCGAGCGCGAGTACTTGAGCAGCTCGGCTTCCTCGTCGCGGGTCAGGTTGCGCCCGGTGTAGACGATCACCGGCGGCAACGAGCAGATGTCCTCCTCGGCCATGCGTCGCAGCAGCTCGTTGCCCTGCATGTCGGGCAGCTTGAGGTCGATGATCATGCAGTCGAACACCGTCTCGCGCAGCTTCTCCAGCGCCTCGCCGGCGAACGCCACGGCGGTGATCTCGATGTCCTCGTCGCCGATCAGGCGGGCGATGCTGTCGCGCTGCAGCGGGTCGTCCTCCACCAGCAGCACGCGCTTGACCTGCTGGTTGAGCTTGGCCTCGAGCTTGCCGAACACCTCCTTGAGCTGCTCGCGGCTGGTGGGCTTGAGCGCATAACCCACCGCGCCCAGGAGCAGGGCCGCCTCGCTGTGGTCTTCCACCGACACCCCGTGGACCGGGATGTGGCGGGTCTGGGCGTCGTCCTTCAGGCGTTGCAGCACGCCGAGGCCGGAGCCGTCGGGCAGGTGCATGTCGAGCAGGATGGCGTCCGGGCGGAACTGGCGGGCCAGCTCCAGGCCCTCGTCGGCGCAGGTGGCCACCAGGCAGGCGTAGCCCAGCTCGTGGGCCAGGTCGAAGAGGATGCGGGCGAAGCGCTCCTCGTCCTCCACCACCAGCACGCGCCGGCCGCCGCGTTCGGCCAGGTGCTCGCGGTCGTCCTCGAACGGCGCCTGCGGGCGCGGCGCGGCGGGCACCGCAGCCGGCGCGGCTGGCGCGACCGGGGTCGGCAGCGGGGCCAGGGCGAGTGGCGCCGGCTCGGCATGGCGGCCCTCCACCAGCCGCTCGGGCAGCAGCAGGGTGAAGGTGCTGCCCTCGCCGGCCACGCTGCTCACGCCGATGGAGCCGCCGAGCAGGCGGGCCAGGTCGCGGGAAATCGACAGGCCCAGGCCGGTGCCGCCGTAGCGCCGATTGGTGGTGCCGTCGGCCTGGCGGAAGGCCTGGAAGATCACTTCCTGCTGGTCCGCGGCGATGCCGATGCCGGTATCGCGCACGGCGAAGGCCAGGGTCTGGTCGTCGTGGCGCGACACGCTCAGGGTCACGCCGCCGTGCTCGGTGAACTTGAAGGCGTTGGCCAGCAGGTTGCGCAGGATCTGCTCGGCGCGCTGGCGGTCGGTGAACAGCACCTCCGGCACGCCGGCGTGCAGCTCCACCTCGAAGGTCAGGCCGCGCTCGCGGGCCTGCGGCCCGAACACGTCGCGCAGGCCTTCGAGCATGCTGGCCAGTGGCGTGCGCTCGGGGCGCACCTCGAGCTTGCCGGCCTCGACCTTGGCGATGTCGAGGATGTCGTTGATCAGGTTGAGCAAGTCGTTGCCGGCCGAGTAGATCGACTCGGCGAACTTGACCTGCTCGGCGTCCAGGTTGCCCTGCGGGTTCTCCGCCAGCAGCTTGGCCAGGATCAGCGAGCTGTTCAGCGGCGTGCGCAGCTCGTGGCTCATGTTGGCGAGGAATTCGGACTTGTAGCGGCTGGCGCGCTGCAGTTCCTCGGCGCGCTCCTCCAGCTGGGCCTGAATGCGGCCGAGGGTGGTGTTGCGCTGGTCCAGCTCGTCGCGCTGGTCGGCCAGCACCTGGGTCTGCTCGGACAGCTTCTCGTTGGTCTGCTCCAGCTCGGCCTGCTGGGTCTCCAGATGGGCCTGGGACTCCTTGAGCACGCGGGCCTGCTGTTCCAGTTCCTCGTTGGCGGCGCGCAGCTCCTCCTGCTGGGTCTGCAGCTCCTCGTTGAGCTGCTGGGTTTCGGCCAGCACTTCCTGCAGGCGCTGGCGATAGCGCGAGGCCTCCAGCGAGGTGCCGACGCTGCCGGCGATGGCTTCGAGGAACTCGCGCTCGCGCGGCTCCAGCACGCGCATGAAGGCCAGCTCGACCACGCCGTTGACCCGGTCCTCCGATTGCAGCGGCACCAGGGCGACGCTGACCGGCTGGCCTTCGCCGAGGCTGGAGGCGACCTTGATGTAGTCCTCCGGCAGGTTGTCCAGGCACACCAGGCGGCGACTCAGGGCGACCTGCCCGACCAGGCCCTCGCCGCGGTAGAACTGTTCCTTGAGGGTGGCGTCGCCGCTGAAGCCGTAGCCGGCGACGCGCTGCAGGTCGCCGGTCTGGGCGTCGCGCAGGTACAGCGCGGCCACCACGCAGCCGAGGTAGTCGGCGAGGAACTCCAGGGAGCGGTCGGCCAGTTCCTGCACCTGCTGCTGGCCGAGCAGACGCTCCGACAGTTGCGTCTGGCCGCCGCGCAGCCAGGCGCGCTGGCGCTGTTCCTCGGCGTAGTCGGCCTGCTTGGCCATGGCGATCGAGTAGGTGCGCGACAGGTTCAGCAGCTCGCGGCGGCCGAACAGGGCCAGCAGGCCGCTGAACAGGATGCTGACCAGCAGGTAGGCGCCGGTGCCCCAGGTGGTGGTGGTGCTGACTTCGGTGCTGCGCTGCTGGCGCAGGTCGCGCTCGGTGCCGATGAAGTTGTCCAGCTCGCGGCGCATGCCGTCCGTGAGGCTCTTGCCGCGGCCGCGACCCACTTCCTCGAGGAAGTCGCCACCACCGCGCCGGCTGCCGATCACCTCCTGGGCGTACAGGTCCCACTGCTCCTGCAGGGCCAGCACGCGCTGGGCGCGCTGTACCTGGGGCGGGTTGTCGGCCACCAGTTCGGCGAGCTGTTCGGTCAGCGGGCGGAACTTGCCGCGGGCCAGCTCGTAGGGCGCGAGGTAGTCCTCGTTGCCGCTGAGCAGGAAGCCGCGCATGCCGGTCTCCATGTCGAGGCTCAGCTTGTACACCTCGCTGGCCTTGTTCAGCACCTGGTCGGTGTGCTCGACCCAGCGGATCACATTGAGCAGGTAGCCGATCACTGCGGCGAAGAACAGGGCGCCGACCAGTCCCAGGCCGAGCGGCAGCCCGACGTTGCGGCTGAGAATTCGGCGGAAACTTTCCTCGTCCATTGCGGACTCATTCGACATTGGGACGTCCATTCACTGATTGTCTCGCTGCTTCTTATCCGGGGTGCGTGTGGCACACTGACAGCGTGCGTCTCCCGAAAGTTTGCCAAACATTTGCGCATTCCGCGCGCCGAAACAGAGAACCCCATGACCGAGACCGACTCCACCGCCGCAAAGACCGTTCTGCTGGTCGAAGACGATGACGTCGTCCGCCAACTCACCGTGGAGGTGCTCGAAGAGTTCGGCTACCGCGTCCATGCCCTGCGCGACGGCCCCAGCGCGCTCGAAGTGCTGCGCGGGGACCAGCCGTTCGACCTGCTGATGAGCGACATCGGCCTGCCCGGCATGGACGGGCGCGCGCTGGTCGAGGCCGCGCGTCAGCTGCGGCCGACCCTGCCGGTACTGTTCGCCAGCGGCTACAGCGAGCGCGAACTGCTCGATGAGGTGCGTGCCCGCGACACCGCCGCCGCCACCGACAGCATCGTCAAGCCCTACGATCTCAACCTGCTGGCCAGTCGTCTGGGCGAACTGGCCGGCGGCTAGCCGCGCCTGGCGGGGCGGCGGAGCGGCATCTAGGCTGGACGGACGCCCCCGGACAGGAGAGTCCGCCGATGCACCACGCCAATCCGCTTTGCCTGGGTCTGCTCGCCGGCGTTCTGCTGGCCGGCTGCGCCAGCCAGACCACCCAACCCTCCCAGTACTCCGGCTTCCTCGCCGACTATTCGCAGCTGCGGCCAACGACCTCGGCCAGCGGCGCGCCGGTGATGCGCTGGGTCTCGCCGGACTTCAAGGACGCCGACTACCGCTCGGTCTACGTGGAGCAGCCGGTGTTTCACCCGGCGCCGAAGCCCAGCGACCAGGTCAGCCAGGACACCCTCGACCGGGTTGCCGACTATCTGCGGCAGGCCATCGCGCGCGAGGTCTCCCAGCGTATGCCGGTGGTCGACACACCCGACCGGGACAGCCTGGTGCTGCGCAGCGCCATCACCGGGGTGGACGTCTCGGCCGAGGGCCTGCATGCCTACGAGGTGATCCCCATCGCCCTGGTGCTGGCCGCCGCCAACACGGCCGCCGGCACGCGGGACCGCGACACCGTAATCTATGTGGAAATGGAAGCCGTCGCCGCGCGCGACGGCCAGCCCATGGTGCGCGTGGTACGCAAGGGCCACGGCCTGCAGCTGGAGAACAGCGACACGAGGCTGACCCTGGACGACCTCAGGCCGGCCCTCGATACCTGGGCCCGGGACGCGCGCAGCTTCAAGCCCTGATCAATTCCACGTAGGGTGCGCCGCGCGCACCGCCTCGGCGTCATCGCGGTGCGCGCGGCGCACCCTACCGGTGGGGCTAGGGCTGCAGCACCTGCAAAATCGCCGCGCTCTCCGCGTCCGGCTCGCCGTCGTAGCGCGCCGGGCGGTACTTCATCTGGAAGGCGATCAGCACGTTGCGGGTGGCCTGGTCGAGGATGCCGGTGCGCGGCACCGCGTAGCCGAGCTTGTGCAGCTGCTCCTGGAACCAGATCACCTCCGGCAGCGCGGCGGCGAAGCGGGCCTGCTCGCGGGCCACCGCGGCGGGCTCCGGCCAGCGGATCAGGCCGGCGTCCGCCAGGCGCTTCCAGGGGAACAGCGGGCCCGGATCGACCTTGCGCTGGGGAGCGATGTCGCTGTGCCCGATGATGCTGTCGACCGGCAGGTCGTGGCGCTTCACCAGGTCCTTGAGCAGGGCGATCAGCGTTTCGATCTGCGCCTCGCCATAGGGTTGCCAGTAGCGCCCGGCCGGGCCTTCGTAATAGCCCTGGTTGACCAGCTCGATGCCGATGGTGCTCGCATTGAGCCAGGTGCGGCCCTGCCATTCGCTGTCGCCGGCGTGCCAGGCGCGGCGGTCCTCGTCGACCAGGCGGTAGATCCTCGCCGAGCCGTCGTCGATCAGGTAGTGCGCGCTGACCTCGCCCCGGGTCAGCAGCGCCAGGGAGCGCAGCAGGTCGGTGGAGGTGTAGTGCAGCACGATGTACTGCACCCGGCTGCTCTGGCCCTGGGCGCGCAGGCTGTCGTCGATGCGCAGGCCGCTGGCGCAGCCGGCGAGGAGCAGGGCGGAGAGGACGAGGGCGACGGCTTTCATCGGCAACGGGTCATCTGTTCGGTATCAGGGGGCGATGTGCAGGATGCTCTGCAGGTTGTCCAGCAGCATGTCGACGCTGAGCATGATCAGCAACATGCCGGTCAGCCGCTCCACGGCGGTGAGGCCGCGCGGGCCGAGGAACTTCTGCAGCCAGGAGGCCTGCAGCAGGATGCTGGCGGTGGCCAGCCAGGCCAGGCCGACCGCCAGGTACAGCTCCCAGATCGGGCCTTCGTAGGTGCTGCGCAGGGTCATCAGGATCGCCAGCGCCGAGGGGCCGGCCACCGCCGGCGTGGCTAGCGGCACCAGCAGCGGCTCGCCGTCCGGCAGGTCGCCCAGCACGCCCTCCGGGCGGGGGAAGATCAGGCGCATGGCGATGACGAACAGGATGATGCCGCCGGCGATGGCCGTGGCCTCGCGCGACAGGCCCAGGCCGCTGAGCAGCTTCTCGCCGAAGGTGAGGAAGATCATCAGCAGCACCAGCGCCAGCAGCAGCTCGCGCAGCGCCACGCGCACACGCCGCTCCGGGGCGACGTTCTTCAGGGCGGCCAGGAAGATGGCGATGTTGCCGAACGGGTCGGTGACCAGAAACACCAGTACGGCGATGCCGAATAGATCCATGGGTGACTCTCGGATGATGGACGGAGGCCGGCGGGGCGATAGGGGTGGCCGGCACGGAACGGGATGCAGTTTACCGGCTGGGGCGCGTCCGGGGTCCGACTTTACATCGTAGGTTGGTTTTTGAGCTGCCTGTACGGCAGTGAAGGGCCTGTCCGCCCAACGTGACACCCGAGGTCTTTTCTGAGCTGCCTATACGGCAGTGAAGAAGTGATCGCCCAGGCCACCGTGGCGCGTAACTTTCTGAGCTGCCTATACGGCAGTAAAAACGGTACACGCAGCGTATCTAGGCCCGGTTGGGCAGGTGCTCGTACAGGGTCTCGCAGACGCCGTTGATGTGCTCCTCGATCAGCCGGGCGGCGGCCTCGGCGTCGCCCGCGCGGCAGGCGGCGATGATGTCGCGGTGCTCGTGGTCGGCGCGGTCCTTGCCTTCGGACAGGCTCATCTGCATGCGCAGGTAGCGCTCCAGCTTGTCGTGGATCGAGCGGATCAGGTTGACCAGGAAGGGGCGCTGCGCCGGCTCGTAGAGACAGGCGTGCAGCTGCCAGTTGAGTTCGGCCCAGCGGCCGACGTCCTCCTCGCCGAGGAAGGCCTCGCAGATGCGTTCGGCGGCGGCGAAGGTCTCCTCGGTCATGTTCGGCACCGCCAGACGGATGGCGCGCATTTCCAGCAGCACCCGCACCTCGAACATCTGCGCCATCTCCGGCTCGGAGATGCGCGTGACCACCGCGCCCTTGTTGCGCTGGAACATCACCAGCCCTTCGGCTTCCAGGCGCTTGAGCGCCTCGCGCACGGGAATCTTGCTGACGTTGAACAGCTGGGCGATGTCGTCCTGGCGGATCGGCTCGTCCTCGGCGAAATGGCCGGAGATGATCGCGTCGCGCAGGTGTTTGGCGATGACCTCGGATGCGGCGGGAACTATCCCCAGATTGGGAGCGTTGAATCGAGGTAGAGGCACGGCGCGTCACCGAGTCGGGCTGGCTGATGCGAATATCATATACGAAATTCCCCTGACTGCCGGCTCAGCCCGCCCGGCCGAAGCGCTGTTCCAGTTCGGCGATCTGCGCGCGCTCGCCGCGGATGAAGTCGCGGAAGGCCTGGGCCACCGGCGACAGGCGCTTGCCGCGGCCGTGCACCACGCACCAGCTGCGTTGCAGCGGCAGCTCTTCGACCGGCAGTTCACGCAGCAAGCCCCGGGCCAGTTCCAGGCGCACCGCGTGGCGCGGCAGCAGGGCCAGGCCGAGGCCGGCGATGGTCGCCTCCACCTGGGCTTCGGTGGAACCTATCTCCACCGTCTGGGCGAAGTGTGCGCGCTTCTGGTGACAATACTCCTCGCAGGCCCGGCGAGTGCCCGAGCCGGGCTCGCGGACCAGCAGCGGGAACGGCGTGAGGTCGCTCAGGCGCAGCTTCTCCAGGGCGCACAGCGGGTGCTGCGGCGGCGCCACGGCGACGATCGGGTTGTTGAGGAAAGGGAAGAAGTCCAGCGGCTGGTCGCCGGGCGGCTGGGACATGATCAACAGGTCGTCGCGGCTCGCCGACAGGCGGCGCACCGCCTGGCCGTGGTTGACCACCACCAGTTGCAGGCCGACCTCCGGGTGCTGCGCGCGGAAGGCGGCGAACAGGTGCGGCACCAGGTACTTGGCGCTGGACTCCACGGCTAGGGTGAGCTGGCCCTGCAGCGAGCCCTGCAGGTCGGAGAGCTGCATGTCCAGCGCCTCCAGGCGGCCGAACACGTCCTCGCTGGCGCGCAGCAGGGCCTCGGCGGCGGGGGTCAGATAGAGCTTCTTGGCGACGTAGTCGAACAGCGGCTGGCCGACTAGCTCTTCCAGCTGGCGAATCTGCAGGCTCACCGCCGGCTGGGTCAGCGCCATTTCCTCGGCGGCGCGGCTGTACGAACGGCTCTCGCACACCGCGCGGAAAATCTGTAGTTGGCGAAATGTCATTCGCATCAATGACTTGCGCATTTCTATCGACCCGGAAGCGGCTCATTTCGCCACGACTATAAGTCTTTGCTAATGGTCATCCAAATGATTATTGATTTTGGGTAATTCATCGACGGCGCTACCTTGAAAGCAAGACCGCCTCGGGCTGCGCGGTCATTCGTGGACCGCTCTGTCGCGGTCCTTTGCTCACGTGATCGAGGAACCAGGCTCGTGATCAAGAAGATTCTCATCGCCAACCGGGGCGAGATCGCGGTGCGCATCGTGCGCGCTTGCGCCGAGATGGGCATCCGCTCGGTGGCCGTCTACTCCGAGGCGGACCGCCAGGCGCTGCACGTCAAGCGTGCCGACGAGGCACACAGCGTCGGCGACGACCCGCTGGCCGGCTACCTCAACCCGCGCAAGCTGGTGAACCTGGCCGTGGAAACCGGCTGCGACGCCCTCCACCCGGGCTATGGCTTCCTCTCGGAGAATGCCGAGCTGGCGGAAATCTGCGCCGAGCGCGGCATCAAGTTCATCGGCCCGAGCGCGGAAGTGATCCGCCGCATGGGTGACAAGACCGAGGCGCGGCGCAGCATGATCGCCGCCGGCGTGCCCTGCACCCCGGGCACCGAGGGCAACGTCGCCGACATCGCCGAGGCGCTGTCCGAGGCCGAGCGTATCGGCTATCCGGTGATGCTCAAGGCCACTTCCGGCGGCGGCGGCCGCGGCATCCGCCGCTGCAACAGCCGCGAGGAACTGGAGTCGGCCTTCCCCCGGGTGATCTCCGAGGCGACCAAGGCGTTCGGCTCGGCCGAGGTGTTTCTGGAGAAGTGCATCGTCAATCCGAAGCACATCGAGGCGCAGATTCTCGCCGACAGCTTCGGCAACACCGTGCACCTGTTCGAGCGCGATTGCTCGATCCAGCGCCGCAACCAAAAGCTGATCGAGATCGCCCCCAGCCCGCAGCTGACCCCTGAGCAGCGCGCCTACATCGGCGACCTGGCGGTGCGCGCGGCCAAGGCGGTGGGCTACGAGAACGCCGGCACCGTGGAGTTCCTGCTCGCCGACGGCGAGGTGTACTTCATGGAGATGAACACCCGGGTCCAGGTGGAGCACACCATCACCGAGGAAATCACCGGCATCGACATCGTTCGCGAGCAGATCCGCATCGCCTCCGGGCTGGAGCTGTCGGTGAAGCAGGAGGACATCTTCCACCGCGGCTTCGCCCTGCAATTCCGCATCAACGCCGAGGACCCGAAGAACAACTTCCTGCCCTCGTTCGGCAAGATCACCCGCTACTACGCCCCCGGCGGCCCCGGCGTGCGCACCGACACGGCGATCTACACCGGCTACACCATCCCGCCGTACTACGACTCCATGTGCCTGAAGCTGATCGTCTGGGCGCTGACCTGGGAGGAGGCGCTGGACCGAGGCCTGCGCGCGCTGGACGACATGCGCGTGCAGGGCGTGCGCACCACCGCGCCCTACTACCAGGAAATCCTGCGCAACCCCGAGTTCCGCAGCGGCCAGTTCAACACCAGCTTCGTCGAGAGCCACCCGGAGCTGACCCAGTATTCGATCAAGCGCGAACCGTCGCACCTGGCCCTCGCCATCGCCACCGCCATCGCCGCGCACGCCGGCCTGTGAGGAACGAACAATGAGCAAGAAGATCACCGTTACCGACACCATCCTGCGCGACGCCCACCAGTCGCTGATCGCCACCCGCATGCGCACCGAGGACATGCTGCCGATCTGCGACAAGCTGGACCGGGTCGGCTACTGGTCGCTGGAGGTCTGGGGCGGCGCCACCTTCGACGCCTGCGTGCGCTTCCTCAAGGAAGACCCGTGGGAGCGCCTGCGCCAGCTCAAGGCGGCGCTGCCCAACACCCGCCTGCAGATGCTCCTGCGCGGGCAGAACCTGCTCGGCTACCGCCACTACAGCGACGACGTGGTGCGCGCCTTCGTGGCCAAGGCCGCGGTCAACGGCATCGACGTGTTCCGCATCTTCGACGCGATGAACGACGTGCGTAACCTGCGCGTCTCCATCGAGGCGGTGAAGGCCGCCGGCAAGCACGCCCAGGGCACCATCAGCTACACCACCAGTCCCGTGCACACGGTCGAGGCTTTCGTCGCCCAGGCCCGGGCCATGCAGGCCATGGGCATCGACTCCATCGCGATCAAGGACATGGCCGGCCTGCTCACGCCCTACGCCACCGCCGATCTGGTCAAGGCGCTCAAGGCCGAGGTCGACCTGCCGGTGTTCGTGCACAGCCACGACACCGCCGGCATGGGCTCGATGTGCCAGCTCAAGGCCATCGAGGCCGGCGCCGACCACATCGATACGGCCATCTCCAGCTTCGCCTGGGGCACCAGCCATCCGGGTACCGAGTCGATGGTCGCCGCCCTGCGCGGCAGCGAGTACGACACCGGCCTGGACCTGGCGCTGATCCAGGAGATCGGCATGTACTTCCACGCCGTGCGCAAGAAGTACCACCAGTTCGAGAGCGAATTCACCGCCGTGGACACCCGCGTGCAGGTCAACCAGGTGCCGGGCGGGATGATGTCCAACCTGGCCAACCAGCTGAAGGAACAGGGCGCGCTCAACCGCATCAACGAGG
This sequence comes from Pseudomonas sp. GD03875, assembly GCF_029840585.1. Lineage (NCBI taxonomy): Bacteria > Pseudomonadati > Pseudomonadota > Gammaproteobacteria > Pseudomonadales > Pseudomonadaceae > Pseudomonas > Pseudomonas sp. GD03875. The sequence continues at coordinate 49,729 of NZ_JAOCCV010000023.1, forward strand.
TGTTCGCCGAGATTCCGCGCGTGCGCGAAGACCTTGGCTTCCCGCCCCTGGTCACCCCGACCTCGCAGATCGTCGGCACCCAGGCGGTGTTCAACGTGCTCGCCGGCGCCCGCTACAAGACCATCACCAACGAGGTGAAGCTGTACCTGCAGGGCCGCTACGGCAAGGCGCCGGGCAAGGTCAACGAGGCGCTGCGCAAGCAGGCCATCGGCAGCGAGGAAGTGATCGATGTGCGCCCGGCCGACCTGCTCAAGCCGGAGATGGCCAAGCTGCGCACGGAGATCGGCAGCCTCGCCAAGAGCGAGGAGGACGTGCTGACCTTCGCCATGTTCCCGGACATCGGCCGCAAGTTCCTCGAGGAACGCGCCGCCGGCACCCTGACCCCGGAAGTGCTACTGCCGATCCCCGAGGCGGGTGGCGTGACCGCGCCCGGCGGCGAGGGCGTGCCGACCGAGTTCGTGGTCGACGTGCACGGCGAGAGCTACCGCGTGGACATCACCGGCGTGGGCGTGAAGGGCGACGGCAAGCGCCACTTCTACCTGTCCATCGACGGCATGCCGGAGGAGGTGGTGTTCGAGCCGCTCAACGACTTCGTCGCCGGTGCCGGGGGCAAGCGCAAGCATGCCAGCGAGCCGGGCGATGTCAGCACCACCATGCCGGGCAACATCGTCGATGTGTTGGTGAAGGAGGGCGACCAGGTCAAGGCCGGCCAGGCCGTGTTGATCACCGAGGCGATGAAGATGGAAACCGAGGTCCAGGCGCCGATCGCCGGCACCGTCAAGGCCATCCACGTGGCCAAGGGCGACCGGGTCAACCCCGGCGAGGTGCTGGTGGAGATCGCCTGACGGCGCAGGGTTCGTCCCATTGGGGGGAGCATCGGGCTCCCCCTTTTTTATGGCGTTGTCCCCGTTACGTATTGCGCGATCAGGCCCTCTATCTGAGCGCTGCAGCTGCCGGCCCCTGGATTCCCGCCTTCGCGGGAATGACGGTTCCGGAAGAATTTCACCCCTACCTCGTCATCCCCGCGCAGGCGGGGATCCAGAAGGGCATGACAACATCGTAGCGGCTGGCAAAAAGCGTCAAGCAACTCGGAGCCGGGGGCCCCGTCAGGAGGCCGAGTGGAGGTGTTGCGCAGGAGGATGAGCCGCATGGATGCGGCGAGAGAACCAGGCGTCCCCCGCTTGAAGATCTATGGATGGTCCTTCAAGCCGGCCCCCAGAGGGCTCCGGAAGAATTTCACCCCTACCTCGTCATCCCCGCGCAGGCGGGGACCCAAAAGAGGTCAGGGCACGACAACATCGTAGCGGCTGGCAAAAAGCGTCAAGCAACTCGGAGCCGGAGTCCCCGTCAGTAGACCGAGTGGAGGTGTTGCGCAGGGGGATGAGCCGCATGGATGCGGCGAGAGAACCAGGCGTCCCCCGCTTGAATATCTATGGATGGTCCTTCAAGCCGGCCCCCGGAGGGCTCCGGAGGAAGGGCAGTCCGTGCCGCCCGGACCCGGATGCCGGAGTGGCCTTCTCTTTGGTTGCTTTCTCCTGGTCCGGGCGGCAATCCGCAGGCAAGAGCAACGAAAGCGGAGTAACAGCCGCAGGGGCGAGCGTAGCGAGTCAAGCGACTCGCGCGGGAGGGCGAAACCAAGACTTTCACTCAGTTGGATAAACAGCTGAGCATCGGTTTGCCAGCTTATCGGTGCGCGCGGCGCACCCTACGATCACATGCCTCCATCTAGGGCTGATACATAGCCTTCTCATGGACCGTAGAGCGCCTCGGCCAGGCGACGGGCCGCCTTGGCGCTGTGCGCGCCGGGGAACAGGTGGGCGATGGGTACCGAGACGAAGCGCTCCTCGCGCACCGCGCGCAGCCTTGAGAGCAGCGGGTCGGCGCGCAGCGCGGCGATCTTTTCCGGCGCCGGCGACCACACCGCATCGGCCAGCAGGATGACGTCCGGGTCTTCCGCCAGCAGCAGCTCCGGGCTGACCACGAAGCCGCGCCGGGCGATGTGGTCGAACGGGTTGCGCGCCCCGGCCGCGCGCATCAGCTCGCCGATGAAGCCTTGCCCGCCCTGGGTGTCCAGGCCCTGGTCCAGGCTGTCGAGGTAGAACACCCGCAGCGGTTCGTGCCCCCGTGACAGCTCGGCGGCGCGCGCCAGTTCCCGCTGTTGCTCGGCGATCAGCACCCGAGCCCGCTCCGCTTGGCCGACCAGGCGGCCCAGGTGGGTCAGGTCCCGCTCGATGCCGGCGAAGAAGGTCTCCGCCCGCTGCGGGCAGGCCGCGTCCAGCAGGTAGCTGGGCATGCCGTTGGCGGCCAGTTCGCCGCGCGACAGCAGGCCCTGGCCGAAGGCCGAGGCGAAGCCGCCGATCACCAGGTCCGGCCGCAGGGCGTAGACGATCTCGGCCGAGGGGTATTTCTCGGCGATCACCGGGATGCCGTGGTAGCGCCCCTGGCGCAGCGCCTCCGGGTCGTCGTCGATGTAGGCCACGCCCAGCACCTGGCGGCTGGCGCCGAGGGCGATCAGCAGGTCGGCGGCGTGCTGGTTGAGCACCAGGATGCGCTGCGCCGGCGCCGCCAGGGTGGCGTCCTGGCCGCAACTGCTGAAGGCGATGGCCGCCTGCAGCGGCGGGCAGGCCAGCGCGAGCAGCAACGCCAGCAGGGTGGGCCTGATCATTCGACTTCCACCAGCAGTTCGGCCACCGGTCGGCCTGCCTCAAGGTGCTCCTGCACCAGGCGCCGCACCTGTTCGGGGTCGCGCAGCGAGTACCAGCAGCGGTCCGGGTACACCGTGAGGATCGGCCCCTGGTTGCAGGGGAACTGGCAGCCGCTGCGGCTCATCAGCACGCCGTGCGGGGTTTCGATCAGGTCGCGGCTGGCCAGCTCCCGGCGCAGGGTCTTCCACAGCGGCAGGGCGCCGCGCCGCACGCAGCGCGGGCCGGTGCAGAGGAACAGGTGGCGCCGGTGCGGTGGCGGCCGCGACCAGTCGGGCTGCGCTGGAATCTCGCCGATGTCCCGGCAGTCCAGCAGCTGGCTCTCGTCCTCCAGCGCGGCGCAGGCAGCGCGGGCGTCCAGGCCCTGGCGGCCCAGCGCCGAGCCGGTGACGCGCAGGCGTGGCGCATGCTCGAACTCGGCGGCGATCGCCGCCAGTTCGCCGCGCAGCCAGTCGAGGTAGGCGCTGTCCGCCGCCGGTTCCAGGTCCGCCACCCGCAGCTCGGTCGCGCCCGCCGCGAGGCAGGCGCGGACCCGTTGCCACAGGGCGTCGAAGGCGTCGCCGGTGTCCACCACGTCCTCGGCGGCAGCCGGGCCGCGCAACTCCAGCAGCTGGCGGCGGAAGGCCTCGCCCTGGGCGCCGCCGAGCGGGCCGGCGAAGATCAGGTTGCGCACGCCGGCCTCAGAAGCGGTAGGTGTAGCGCAGCTCGGCGGTGCGCGGCCGGCCCAGGTTGTCTACCTGGCGGGTGCCGTTGGTGATCCGGCTGGTGGCGTAGTCACGGTCCAGCAGGTTCTCCAGCAGCAGGCTGACGCGGTGTTGCTGGGCGGCGTCCAGGTAGCGGTAGGCGTCGGCGTCCAGCACGGTGTAGTGGCCGTAGTCGTCGCCGGCCGCGCTGACTACCGCGCGCACGTAGCGGGCGGCGGCGCCCACGCCCCAGGCGTCGGCGTCGTAGCCCAGGCGGGTGCGGGCGAAGAAGCTGGGGATGTTGTGGAGGGTCACGCCTTCCCGGGTCTCGATCAGGTTGCGCGTGGCGTCGCCGCTCCAGCTCCAGCCGGGGGCGAAGCGCCACTGGGCGTCGACTTCGAGGCCGCGCACCTCGATCTCGCCGTCGCCGTTGACCCATTGCTCGCCGTGCAGGCTGATCAGGTCGGTGATGTCGCGGCGGAACAGGGTGGCGCTGGCGGTCAGCGGGCCGCCGTCGAAGTCCAGGCCCAGTTCGGCGTTGCGGCTGCGTTCCGGCTTGAGGTCGGGGTTGCCCATCTCCGAGCCGGGCTCGTTGACGTAGAGCTGCTCGGCATTGGGCAGCTTGAAGGCGGTGCCGAACTGGCCGCGCAGCTTCCACTGCTCGTTCAGGTCGTACAGCGAGGTGAGCATCCACACGGTGGCGCCTTCGCCGCCGGACATCTTCTCGCGGCGCACGCCCAGGCTGGGGTGCCAGTCCGGTAGCGCGTCGATCCGCGGGCGCAGCTGGGCGTAGAAGGCGTGGGCCTCGGCCTCGTTGTTGTCGATGATCAGCACGTCGTCCTGGCCCTCGAACCACTGGTTGTCGTTGCCGAATACCAGTTCGTGGCCGCCGGCCAGGATGGCCTTGCCCTCGATCTGCGCGCCCCAGTCGGTGAAGCCCCAGTAGTCGTTGCGGTTGAGCGTACGGGTGCCGCCGCCCTGCAGGTTGTAGATCCGCGTGTAGCGGGTGTCCCAGTCGTTGATGTGGGTCTTGGCGAACCAGCTGAAGTCGTCGCTCAGGCGCTGCTGGAAGGTGGCCGTGGCGATCTGGTGGACGCGGTCGTTGGTGGTGCTGCGGTTGGAGGTGGGGCGGGCGAAGTCCAGGTCGGCCTCGCTGTACTGGTAGAACAGCTCCAGCCGCGCGTCCTCGCCGAAGGCCTGGATCGCCTTGCCGCCCAGGGTGGTCACGTCGTAGGAGCGGCGCTCGTCGCTGACGGTGGCGGTCATGTCGCGGTCGCGGTAGGGCTGGTAGCCCTGCGAGCGGTGGCGGCTGGCGTAGCCGAGCAGGCCCAGGTCGCCGAAGCCGTTGGCGAGCACCCTCTCCACCCGCGCGTCGCCGTTGCGGCCCTTGAAGCTGTCCAGGCCGAGGTTGACCTCGCCGCTGGCGTCGCGGCTCTGCGGACGCCGGGTGACGATGTTGATGACGCCGGACACCGCCTGGGTGCCGAACAGGATGCCCTGGCCGCCCTTGAGCACCTCGATGCGCTCCACCGCGGTGGTCGGCAGGGTGTCCAGATAGATGCCGCCGTACAGGCGGTTGTTCAGGCGCACGCCGTCCAGCAGGATCAGGGTGTCGTCGTTGCGGCCGCCGAGCAGGGAGAAGGTGCCGGTGTCGAACGGGCCGTTCTTTGGCGCCACGTACAGGCCGGGGATGTACATCTGCAGGACGCGGGACAGGTCGGCGCTGGGGCCGGCGCGTTCGATCTGCTCGCGCTCGATAATGTTCAGGTGGCTGCCGTAGCGGGCCATTTCCGCCACGGCGGTGGATTCCACCGAGGGCGCGCTGATGGTCAGGGTGTCCAGGCCCAGGGGCTGCGCCGCCAGGGGCGCGGCGAGGCCGCACAGGAGGATGCCGGTCGCCAGCGGCGCACGGCGGAACAGGGATGAACGGGAAAGAGCCAAGGTGATCGCCTCGAAACGGGTTTCGCAGGCGCGCGCAGACAAGGGCCTCCCGTGCGGGCGGACCATCGGTTACGCCCGCCCACCGCGGGTTTGCCAACAAGGGTCCAGGCCGGTCTCCGGGCTTGCGAGACTTGGGGCGTTCGCCTTCCCATGCCGAAGCACAGTGGCAGAGTGAACACCCGGCTCGCATACCGTTGCGGGGGCAGCGCCGGACTGGCTCGCCGAGGGGCGGAGCATTACCGGCTTCCCGTTTAACTTCGCGCGCGGCGGCGCGAGACACCTGGATCGGCGCGCATGAGACCAGCGTGCCGGCGGCGGGTCAAGTCGCGGTGGGCGTGGCGAGAGTTGTCAGTCCCCGAGAAACCGAGCGGGCGGGGCGATCCGTGGCACTCAAGGGCTGTGTGCCAATTTGTTGCGTGGAGTGCGCCGTGCGCACCGAGCCCTGCGGAGGCTTGCTGGTGCGCGCGGCGCACCCTACGAAGCGGGCATAAAAAAGGGAAGCGCTCGGCTTCCCTTGGTGACGGCGGGTGTCGCGGTTCAGCGCCAGAACGGCTTGTCGATCTCGATGGCGCGGTCGTAGGTGCTGATGCCGGCATCGGCCAGCAGGCGCTCGTCCAGGCGGGCGAGTTCGCGGCGGCTGCTGATGCGGCGCTGCCAGAGCAGCAGGGTGCCCAGGACGCGCAGGGGCAGGTTGCCGCCGCTGGCCGGGCTCTGTTGTTGGAACATGAGGTCGGAACCGAGTATGCGTTCCATGGTGGTGCTTCCTTCCGCTTCGCGCGGGGTTAGAGGGTGTCCTACTGGAAGCATATTTTCCTGACTGGATAGTCGATTTTATAGACACAGCTGGGCTAAATTGCAGGGCTATTAGTTAGGCGGCTTTGTAACTGTTCTGCTTCTATGGCTGCAACTGTACTGGTCATAAGTGGAAAGTCCTGCCGTTTCAGAACCTGCACGAATTTCGACCGGCCATGGCCGTTCCGGCGAGAAATAGATGCCGGTACAGTTTTTCGCTGGCCTCTTTTGAAGTCGTATCTGTTATTGCCCCAAATCGCTCGACTGTCGCTGCCGGACGCCACGGCGCTGGCGTACAGTTGAGCGACTGCCCTGCCAGGAAGCACACACCATGACCGACCATACCCAGCAATTCGCCAGCGACAACTATTCGGGCATCTGCCCCGAGGCCTGGGCCGCCATGGCCGAGGCCAACCGCGGCCACGAGCGCGCCTATGGCGAGGACAGCTGGACGGCCCGTGCCGCGGACCGCTTCCGCCAGCTGTTCGAGACCGACTGCGAGGTGTTCTTCGCCTTCAACGGCACCGCGGCCAACTCCCTGGCCCTCTCCTCCCTGTGCCAGAGCTACCACAGCGTGATCTGCTCCGAGACCGCCCACGTCGAGACCGACGAGTGCGGCGCGCCGGAATTCTTCTCCAACGGCTCCAAGCTGCTCACCGCGCGCACCCTGGCCGGCAAGCTGACCCCGGACTCGATCCGCGAGGTGGCGCTCAAGCGGCAGGACATCCACTACCCGAAGCCGCGCGTGGTGACCCTGACCCAGGCCACCGAGGTGGGCACCGTGTACCGCCCCGACGAGGTCGCCGCCATCAGCGAGGCGTGCAAGGCGCTGCGACTCAACCTGCACATGGATGGCGCGCGCTTCTCCAACGCCTGCGCCTTTCTCGGCTGCAGCCCGGCCGAGCTGACCTGGAAGGCCGGCGTCGACGTGCTGTGCTTCGGCGGCACCAAGAACGGCATGGCGGTGGGCGAGGCCATTCTGTTCTTCAACAAGGCGCTGGCCGAGGACTTCGACTACCGCTGCAAGCAGGCCGGCCAGCTGGCCTCGAAGATGCGCTACCTGTCCGCGCCCTGGGTCGGCCTGCTGCAGGACGACGCCTGGCTGCGTTACGCCAGCCATGCCAACCGCTGCGCCCGCCTGCTCGCCGAGCTGGTGGCCGACGTACCGGGGGTGAGCCTGATGTTCCCGGTGGAGGCCAACGGCGTGTTCCTCCAGCTCTCGGAGCCGGCCATCGAGCGCCTGCGCGACGGGGGCTGGCGCTTCTACACCTTCATCGGCGCCGGCGGCGCGCGCTTCATGTGCTCGTGGGACACCGAGGAGGAGCGGGTGCGCGAACTGGCCGCGGACATCCGCCGCGCCATGGCCTGAAACGGCAGCCGGCCCTGACGGGCCGGCGGGACTTCAGTTGCCGGTCTTGATCTTGCTCCAGGCCCGGGTACGCGCCCGCTCGGCGGCGCGCGGCAGCGGCTCCAGGGTGTAGAGCGTCTTCATCGCCTCGGCGGTCGGGTACAGGTTCGGGTTGCTGCGGATCGCCTCGGCCACCTGCGCGGTGGCGTCCTTGTTCGGGTTGGGGTAGCCGACGAAGTCGGAGATCGGCGCGATCACTTCCGGGCGCAGCAGGAAATCGATGAAGGCGTGGGCCTCGTCGATGTTCTTCGCGTCCTTGGGAATGGCCATCATGTCGAACCAGATCGGCGCGCCTTCCTTGGGCAGGCGCATGTCCACCACCACGCCGTTCTTCGCCTGGATGGCGTTGTTGGCGGCCTGGGAGAAGCTGCCGGAGTAGCCGACCGCCACGCAGATCTCGCCGTTGGCGATGTCGCTCATGTACTTGGAGCTGTGGAAGTAGCGCACGTGGGGGCGGACCTTACTCAGCAGCGCCTCGGCCTTGGCGTAGTCGGCCGGTTCCTTGCTGTTCGGCGGCAGGCCCAGGTAGTGCAGGGCCAGCGGCAGGATCTCGGACGGCGAGTCGAGCAGGGCCACGCCGCACTGCTGCAGCTTGGCGATGTTCTCTTCCTTGAAGATCAGGTTCCAGCTGTCCACCGGCGCGTCGTCGCCGAGGGCGGCCTTGACCTTGGCCGGGTTGAAGCCGATCAGCACGGTGCCGTACATGTAGGGCACGGCGTACTGGTTGCCCGGGTCGTTGGCCTCGATCAGCTTCATCAGCTGCGGGTCCAGGTGCTGCCAGTTGGGCAGCTTGCTGCGGTCGAGCTTCTGGAACACCCCGGCCTCGATCTGCTTGGCCAGGAACACGTTGGACGGCACCACCAGGTCGTAGCCGGAGTTGCCGGTGAGCAGCTTGGCCTCCAGCGCCTCGTTGGTGTCGAAGATGTCGTAGGTCAGCTTGATGCCGCTGTCCTGCTTGAACTTCGTCAGCGTCTCCGGGGTGATGTAGTCGAACCAGTTGTACACCTTGAGTTGGCGGTCGGCGGCCTGGGCCGTGCCGGCCAGGGTCAGGCCGCAGAGGGCGGCGGCGAGCAGTTTCTTCATTTTTGTCGTTCTCCTGTAAGGGCTCAGGCGCCCTGGAAACCTTCGAGCACATTGACGGCGTTGATGCCGATTTCGGCGACCGCGTAGCCGCCCTCCATGACGAACAGGGTCGGCTTGCCCAGTGCGGCGATGCGTTCGCCCATGCGCAGGTAGTCTGGGCTGTCCAGCTTGAAGCTGGAGATCGGGTCGTTCTGATAGGTGTCGACGCCGAGGGACACCAACACCACGTCCGGGTCGTAGGCGGCGATATGCTGGCAGGCGGTCTCCAGCGCGGTGCCGTAGACGTCCCAGGCGCTGCCGGCGGCCAGCGGCAGGTTGAGGTTGAAGCCCTCGCCGCGGCCCTCGCCGGTCTCGTCGGCGTAGCCGAGGAAGTGCGGGTACTCGAAGCTGGGGCTGCCGTGGATATTGGCCACCAGCACGTCGTCGCGGTCGTAGAAGATCGACTGGGTGCCGTTGCCGTGGTGGTAGTCGACGTCGAGGATCGCCACCCGCGCGGCGCCCTGGTCGAGGAAGGCCTGGGCGGCGATGGCCACGTTGTTCAGGTAGCAGTAGCCGCCCATCACGTCGGCGCTGGCGTGGTGGCCCGGCGGCCGGCACAGGGCGAAGGCGCAGTGGGCGCCGGCGGCGATCTCGGCCTGGCCGCTCAGGGCCACCTGCGCCGAGGTGTAAACGGCCTGCCAGGTGCCGGCGGTGATCGGCGCGAAGCAGTCGAAGCTGTGGAAGCCGTACTGGCCGTAGAGATCGTCCGGGCGCTTGGCGCGCAGGTGGCGGGCCGGGAACACGCCGGGCAGGAAGTCGGCGGTGTTGCCCCGGGCGGCCCAGCCGGCCCAGGCGTCCTGCAGGAACTGCAGGTAGTCGCCGGTATGGATGCGGGCGATGGGCGCCAGGCCGAAGTCGCGCGGCGCCAGAACCTCGCCGAGCTGGCGCTCGCGCACCCGGGCCAGCACGTGGTCGGCGCGCGCTGGCATCTCGAAGCAGGGTTTGAACTCGCCGCCGACCATCTCGCCTTGGGCGTGGTGCAGGCGGTGGTCGTCGCTGTAGAAGGTCAGCATCTTGTTGTTCTCCTCGATGGGCTGGGCGCATTGTTGGCGCCCCGGGCTGGCGGGGAGAACGATAACGGCGGCCAAGAAAGGGATAATTCCGGCCATTGTGGCGCCGTCGTGACCGGTTGCGGTGCTCGGCGAAAGTCGAGCCAGAGGCGAGGAGTAGAGGAAAGGGACGTAGGGTGCGCCGCGCGCACCTCCACATAGGCGCCAAGGTGAGCGCCATGAGCCGAGGCCCGCACTCGGCGGGCCTCGCTCGCTGTCGCCGGAACGGATCAGCGGTTGCGCAAAGTGCCTCTAGGGGCCATCAGGCTCCGGCTGCGTGCCCTAGAACTCCAGTACGACACGTCCTTCGATCTGCCCGGCGCGCATCTGGTCGAGCACCTGGTTGATGTTTTCCAGCTTGTCGCCGTGGATGGTCGCCTTGACCAGCCCCTCGCCGGCGAAGTCCAGCGCCTCCTGCAGGTCCGCCCGGGTGCCGACGATGGAGCCGGTGATGTGCAGGCCCTTGAGCACCACGTCGAAGATCGGTGTGGGGAAGTCGCCCGGCGGCAAACCGACCAGCGAGATGGTGCCGCCGCGCCTGGCCATGTTGATGGCCTGGCCGAAGGCGCTATTGGACACGGCGGTCACCACCACGCCGTGGGCGCCGCCGATGTCGCGCTGGATCACCGTCGCCGGGTCTTCCCGGCGGGCATTGACGGTCAGGCTGGCGCCCAGTTTGCGCGCCAGTTCCAGCTTGGCGTCGTCGATGTCCACGGCCGCGACGTGCAGGCCCATGGCGCGGGCGTACTGCACCGCGACGTGGCCGAGCCCGCCGATGCCGGAGATGGCTACCCACTGGCCGGGGCGCGCCCTGGTCTCCTTCAGCGCCTTGTAGACGGTGACGCCGGCGCAGAGGATCGGCGCGATCTCGGTGAAGGACACCTTGTCCGGCAGCAGGCCGACGTAGTTGGGGTCGGCTAGCACGTATTCGGCATAGCCGCCGTTGATCGAGTAGCCGGTGTTCTGCTGGCTCTCGCAGAGGGTTTCCCAACCGGTCAGGCAGTGTTCGCAGCAGCCGCAGGCGGTGTACAGCCAGGGCACGCCGACCCGGTCGCCTTCCTTGACCCGGCTGACCCCGGCGCCCACCGCGGCGACATAGCCGACGCCCTCGTGGCCGGGGATGAACGGCAGGCTCGGCTTCACCGGCCAGTCGCCCTCGGCGGCGTGCAGGTCGGTGTGGCAGACCCCGGAGGCCTCGATCTTCACCAGTACCTGCCCGGGGCCGGGCAGCGGCACCTTCACTTCCTCGATGCGCAGGGGTTCGCCGAAGGCGTGCACCACGGCGGCTTTCATCGTTGTGTCCATGACGGTTCTCCTCTACGTGCGGCAAGGGAAGCGTCAGTCTGGACCCGTGGCGCGGCAATGCATTGAGCTGGGACAACGAATCCGGCGATGCCGGTGGGGCAGACGGACGGTCACGGCGAGGGCGCGACACCCCTGGCTTTGCGGTATACTGCGCCGCCTCCGGGCCACCCTGGCCCGAACCCTCACATGACAAGCCACGCCGAATGCGTGGCTTGTTGGTTTTTGCCGCGCCGCCAGGCGCCCGAACTAGAGGCACGACGATGAGCGCACTGGTTGGCGTGATCATGGGCTCCAAGTCCGATTGGAGCACCCTCAGTCACACCGCTGACATGCTGGAAAAGCTGGGCATCCCCTACGAAGTGCAGGTGGTTTCCGCCCACCGCACGCCGGACCTGCTGTTCCAGTACGCCGAACAGGCCGAGAGCCGCGGCATCCAGGTGATCATCGCCGGCGCCGGCGGCGCCGCCCACCTGCCGGGCATGTGCGCGGCCAAGACCCACCTGCCGGTGCTCGGCGTGCCGGTGCAGTCGGCCGTGCTCTCCGGTGTCGACTCGCTGCTGTCCATCGTGCAGATGCCGGCCGGCATCCCCGTCGCCACCCTCGCCATCGGCAAGGCCGGCGCGGTCAACGCCGCGCTGCTGGCCGCCAGCATCCTCGGCCACCAGCACCCGCAGTTCCACGACAAGCTGAAGCAGTTCCGCGACGAGCAGACCCGGACCGTGCTCGACAACCCGGACCCGCGTTCCTGATCGAGGCCCAACAGATGAAGATCGGCGTAATCGGTGGCGGCCAGCTGGGCCGCATGATGGCCCTGGCGGGCACCCCGCTGGGCATGCAGTTCGCCTTCCTCGACCCGGCGCCGGACGCCTGCGCGCAGGCCCTGGGCGAGCATATCCGCGCCGACTACGGCGACCAGGACCACCTGCGCCAGCTGGCCGACGAAGTGGACCTGGTGACCTTCGAATTCGAGAGCGTGCCGGCCGAGACCGTGGCCTTCCTCTCCCAGTTCGTGCCGGTCTACCCGAGCGCCGAGGCGCTGCGCATCGCCCGCGACCGCTGGTTCGAGAAGTCCATGTTCAAGGACCTGGGCATCCCCACACCCGCGTTCGCCGATATCCAGTCCCAGGCCGACCTGGACGCCGCCGTAGCTGCCATCGGCCTGCCGGCGGTGCTGAAGACCCGTACCCTGGGCTACGACGGCAAGGGCCAGAAGGTCCTGCGCCAGCCGGCGGACGCCGCCGGTGCCTTCGCCGAGCTGGGCAGCGTGCCGTGCATCCTCGAAGGCTTCGTGCCGTTCACCGGCGAAGTGTCGCTGGTGGCCGTGCGCGCCCGTGACGGCGAGACCCGCTTCTACCCGCTGGTGCACAACCGCCACGACGGCGGCGTGCTGGCCCTGTCCGTCGCCAGCACCGACCACCCGCTGCAGGCCCTGGCCGAGGACTACGTCGGCCGCGTGCTGCAGAAGCTCGACTACGTCGGCGTGCTGGCCTTCGAGTTCTTCGAGGTGGATGGTGGCCTCAAGGCCAACGAGATCGCCCCGCGCGTGCACAACTCCGGGCACTGGACCATCGAAGGCGCTGAGTGCAGCCAGTTCGAGAACCACCTGCGCGCCGTCGCCGGCCTGCCGCTGGGCTCCACCGCCAAGGTGGGCGAGAGCGCCATGCTCAACTTCCTCGGCTCGGTGCCGGACGTGGCCGCAGTCGCCGCCGTCGCCGACTGCCACCTGCACCACTACGGCAAGGCCTTCAAGGCCGGACGCAAGGTCGGCCACGCCACCCTGCGCTGTGCCGACATGGCGACCCTGAAGGCGCGCATCGCCGAGGTCGAGGCGCTGATCGGAAGTTGAACGGCTGGTCTATGCTCAGGTCACAACGAGGCGTGCGTAAGTACGTCTCGTTCGTTCCGGTTCATACAAGGAGTTCACCATGAGCATCATCGGCACCATCATCATCGGCCTGATCGTCGGTCTGATCGCGCGCTTCCTCAAACCCGGCGATGACAGCATGGGCTGGATCATGACCATCCTGCTCGGCATCGGTGGCTCGCTGGCAGCCACCTACGGCGGCCAGGCCCTGGGCGTCTACCAGGCCGGCGAGACGGCGGGCTTCATCGGCGCCGTGGTCGGTGCGGTGATCCTGCTGGTGATCTACGGCCTGATCAAGCGGGACTGACAGGCCGGCCCGCGAGCCGGTAGGCTAGGCGGCCCATGCGATTGCGAGACCGACCATGCGCCGCCTGCTGCTTGCCCTGCTGCTGTTCCCCCTGCTGGCCCACGCCGAGCCCGCCGAACTGGACTGGCTGGAGCTGATGCCGCCCGAGGACCGCAAGGCCCTGGAGGCCATGCCGGAGATCAGCCACGACAGCCCCGAGGCGGTCGGCACCTTCGGCCAGCAGGGCGGCCTGAAGCAGGAGCAGGGCCTGCCGGCAGTGATGTATTCGAAGAAGACCGTGGCCCGCCTGGACGGCAAGCATGTCCGTCTCGGCGGCTACCCGGTGCCGCTGGAGAGCGACGTCGGCGGCAAGACCACCCTGCTGTTCCTGGTGCCCTATCCGGGCGCCTGCATCCACGTTCCCCCGCCGCCGCCGAACCAGATCGTGCTGGTGCGCTACCCCAAGGGCATCGTGCTCGACGATATCTATGAACCGCTGTGGGTCGACGGCACCCTGCGCATCGAAGCGGTGGACAACGATCTGGCCGACGCCTCCTACGCCCTGGACGCCCGCTCCGTGCGGCTGGTGGAGGAAGGCGACCTGTAGGGTGCGCTGCGCGCACCGGAACCCTTGGTGCGCACGGCGCACCCTACGGCTCTTGTGGGCTTTTGGGGCCCGGCTAGCCAGGAAGGTTCTGCAGAAGCCATTTCCGTCACTCCCGTGCAGGCGGGAGCCCAGGTGCTGCGGCTCTGGATTGCCGCATGCGCGGCAATGACGGTTGGTTGAGGGCGCGGGTGATGCGGCGGAAGGCGACTCGCAGGTCAACGCGGGTTTCACCCGCCCTACGTCGGTTCGCTCCACAGGCTCAGGCCGAGACTGTGGCTTTCGCCGGGCGCCAGTTCCACACAGTCGTCCCAGACATTGGCGGTCTCGATGCACAGCATGCGCTGCCAGGCGTCATCGGCGAAGCTGGACAGGCGCCGGGCCTTGTCGATCCACGGGTTCCACAGCACCGCTGAGCGCGAGCCGCGGGTTTCCAGGTGCAGGTCGCGGTTCCAGCCGGCGTCGTGCAGGTGCAGGCGCGGCGGCACGTCGAGGTAGATGCGGTCGGTCTCGCCGGCGAAGCGCAGCTCGCCCTGCTGGGAGCGTTCCTGCCAGTCTTCCAGGGTCTCGAGGTAGCGGCTGCCGTCCAGCCCGTGGACCGCCACCTGGCGGATGTCGCTGACGGCGAAGTAGCTGTGCAGCGCCTGGCTCAGGATCAGCGGCTTACTGCCGGGGTTGTGGCTGGTCAGGTCGAGGTGCAGGCGTTCGTCCAGGCGGATGTCCAGCCGCAGCTCGGCGGCGTGGGGCCAGTCGGGGAGAGGATGCTGGCGGGTGTCGAAGGCGAACTGCAGGTGGATGGCCTCGCCTTCGCTGTCGATGCCCAGCAGTTGCCAGTCGAGGGCGCGTACGCCGCCGTGGAAGGGCGCGGCGCCTGGGTTGTCGTGCTGTGCCTGCAGCGGGTGCGGGTTGCGCCCGAGGTCGCCGAACCAGGGCCAGCAGATCGGCACGCCGCCGCGCACCGACTGCTGGCGGCGGTAGTCGGCCTGCTCGCTAAGCCAGATCAGCGGCGGCTGCTCGCCCTGCTGGAAGCTCAGCACCTGGGCGCCCTGCTGGGCCACCAGCAGCTCGGCACCACCGCGGCGCACGCGCCAGCAGGTCAGTTCGTCCAGTTCGATGCGTTCGATGTGGGCCTGGGTCATGGTCCGCCTCCCTGAAGATTCAGGCATTTGACCGCAGGCCGGTGGAAAAGGCCAAGCACCATGAAAAAGGCAGTTGTTGCACACCTTGTGGGAGCGGATTTATCCGCGAATTTCGCGGCCAATCGGAATGCCGCCCAGCCGCTCCCACAAACGCAGGATTGCGCCACCAACACGTAACGGGGATATCGCCATGAAAAACGCCGCCTCATGGGCGGCGTTTTCGGCGCGGATGATCAGCCCCGGCGCGGCGGAACCGGGCGGGTACGGCCGCTGCCGTCGATGGCGACGAACACGAACACCGCCTCGGTGACTTTGCGCCACTCGCTGGACAGCGGGTCGTCGCTCCACACCTCGACCAGCATCTGGATCGAGCTGCGGCCGACCTCCAGCGCCTGGGTATAGAAGGAAAGCTGGGCGCCCACCGCCACGGGTACCAGGAAGGCCATGCGGTCGATGGCCACGGTGGCGACACGGCCGCCGGCGACCTTGCTGGCCATCGCGGTGCCGGCCAGGTCCATCTGCGAGACCAGCCAGCCGCCGTAGATGTCGCCGAAGCCGTTGGTCTCGCGCGGCAGGGCGGTGATCTGAAGGGCCAGATCGCCCTGGGGGATGGGGTCTTCCTGTTCGAGTTCGATCATGTGCGGGGCCCCGCTGGTGGATTCTTATCGTTGGCTGTTCGATGGCTGGCCATGCCCCGCCGTAGACGGGTCGTGCGCAGTATATAGAGGCCGGCGTCAAAGGACGACCGTGCGGTCCCGCTTTTGCCGTCGAAAGCTGCGGCGCGGAACGCGATTTGCTATCGTGCCGCAGCCCTTGCCCCCTCTAATAAAACAACGAAGCCTCTATGTCCGCCGAGCATGCCAGCCTCGCGCCCGCGGCGCGCCCTCTCAACCGCAGCGACTACAAGACCCTCTCGCTTTCCGCCCTCGGCGGCGCCCTGGAGTTCTACGACTTCATCATCTTCGTGTTCTTCGCGGCGGTGGTCGGCAAGCTGTTCTTCCCGGCCGAGATGCCGGAATGGCTGCGCCAGCTGCAGACCTTCGGCATCTTCGCCGCCGGCTACCTGGCGCGGCCGCTGGGCGGCGTCATCATGGCCCACTTCGGCGACCTGCTCGGGCGCAAGCGCATGTTCACCCTGAGCATTTTCATGATGGCGGTGCCGACGCTGATCATGGGCCTGCTGCCGACCTACGCGCAGATCGGCATCTGGGCGCCGCTGGCGCTGCTCGGCCTGCGCGTGATCCAGGGCGCGGCGATCGGCGGCGAGGTGCCGGGCGCCTGGGTGTTCGTCGCCGAACATGTACCGCCGCGCCATATCGGCTACGCCTGCGGCACCCTGACCTCGGGGCTGACCTTCGGCATCCTGCTCGGCTCGCTGATGGCGACCCTGATCAACACCGTCTACAGCCCGGCCGAAGTGCTCGACTGGGCCTGGCGCATCCCTTTCCTGATCGGCGGGGTGTTCGGCCTGTTCTCCGTCTACCTGCGCCAGTGGCTGCACGAGACGCCGGTGTTCGCCGAGCTGCAGCAGCGCAAGGCGCTGGCCGACGAGGTGCCGCTGAAGACCGTGCTGCGCGAGCACCGCTCGGCCATCGTGCTGTCGATGCTGCTGACCTGGGTGCTGTCGGCCGGCATCGTGGTGGTGATCCTGATGACGCCGACCGTGCTGCAGACCGTGTACGGCTTCGACGCCGCCACCGCGCTGCGGGCCAACAGCCTGGCCATCGTCTGCCTGACCCTGGGTTGCATCCTCTCCGGCATGGCGGCCGACCGCTTCGGCGCCGGGCGTACCTTCCTGGTCGGCGGCCTGCTGCTGGCGCTCAGCTCCTGGACCTTCTACACCCGCCTCGCCGCGCACCCGGACTGGCTGTTCCCGCTGTACGCGGTGACCGGCCTGCTGGTCGGCACCATCGGCGCGGTGCCCTACGTGATGGTCAAGGCCTTCCCGCCGGTGGTGCGCTTCTCCGGGCTGTCGTTCTCCTACAACCTGGCATACGCCATCTTCGGCGGGCTGACGCCGATGGTGGTGGCCCTGCTGATGAAGTGGGACCCGCTCGGCCCGGCCTACTACGTGGCGGCGCTGTGCGGCCTGGCGATGCTGATCGGCCTGTACCTGCTCCGGCAGCGTCGCTGAGCGGGCGCCGCCTCACTGGGCGGGCGTCACCCGCCAGACCTTGTTGCCGACGTCGTCGGTCACCAGCAGCGCGCCCTGTCTGTCGAGCTTGACGTCGACCGGCCGCCCCTGGGCGTCGCCGTCTTCATCGAGGAAGCCGCTGAGCACGTCGACCGGCGGGCCGCTGGGCTTGCCGTCGGCGAAAGGCACGAAGATCACCTTGTAGCCGCTGTGTGGCTTGCGGTTCCACGAGCCGTGCTGGCCGACGAACAGGCCGTCCTGGAACGCCGGCAGCGCACCGCCCTGGCCGAAGGCGATGCCCAGGGAGGCGGTGTGCGGGCCCAGGGCGTAGTCGGGTACCAGCGCCTTGGCCACCAGTTCCGGGCGCTGCGGCTGGACACGCTGGTCGACGTGCTGGCCGTAGTAGCTGTAGGGCCAGCCGTAGAAGCCGCCGTCGCGCACCGAGGTGATGTAGTCCGGCACCAGGTCGCTGCCGATCTCGTCGCGCTCGTTGACCGCCGTCCACAGCGCGCCGGTCTGCGGCTCCCAGGCCAGGCCATTGGGGTTGCGCAGACCGCCGGCGAACAGGCGCTTCTCGCCGCTGGCGCGGTCCACCTCCCAGATCGCCGCACGGCCTTCCTCGGCCTCCATGCCGTTCTCGCCGACGTTGCTGTTGGAGCCGACCGTGACGTAGAGCCGGCTGCCGTCCTGGCTGGCGATGACGTTCTTGGTCCAGTGGTGGTTGATGCCGGCGGGCAGGTCGGTGACCTTCTCGGGTGCGGCATCGATCCGGGTATCGCCCTCGGTGTAGGGGAAGCGCACCAGGGCGTCGGCGTTGGCCACGTAGAAGTCGTTGCCGACCAGGGCCATGCCGAAGGGGGAGTGCAGGTGCTCGAGGAACGCGGTGCGCAGGTCGGCGACGCCGTCGCCATCGGTGTCGCGCAGCAGGGTGATGCGGTCGGCGCTGGGCACCCCGGCGCCCGCGCGCTTCATCACCAGGCCGGAGACCCAGCCCTTGAGGCTGAACGGCTTGTCGGTCTTCGGCGCGTTGCTCTCGGCCACCAGCACGTCGCCGTTGGGCAGCACGTACAGCCAGCGCGGATGGTCCAGGCCCTCGGCGAAGGCATTCACCCGGGTGCCCTGCGCCGCCACCGGCTTGGCGCCCTCGGCCCAGCCCCGGGCGGGGGCGATGTTGACGGTCGGCAACAGCGTCTCGTTCGGCTCGGGCAGCCGCGGGTCGGTGCCGGTGCCGTCGCTCACGTTGAGGGCGGCTTGCTCGCCGCAGGCGCTGCAGGCGAGCGCCAGGGCGGTGACGGACAGCAGGTGCAGACGATTCATGGAGCGATCTCCGGGATGGACGGGGTGCGGAATTTTTTCGACAGCCATGATGGCCATTCATCCAATTGTCATATTCCGTTCATAGAGTGTTCATCAGGCCTGCAGATACTGGGCCCCGTTCCATCCAACCCCTTCCTGCTAGGAGCAAGGCATGAAACTCAAGCGTTTGATGGCGGCCCTGACCTTCGCCGCCGCCGGCGTAGGCGCTGCAACCGCGTTCGCCGCCGTCGACCCGGCCATCCCCGGCTACGAAAAGACCACCGGTGTCTCGGGCAACCTGTCCAGCGTGGGTTCCGACTCCCTGGCCAACCTGATGACCCTGTGGGCCGAGGAATACAAGAAGCAGTACCCGAACGTGAACATCCAGATCCAGGCCGCCGGTTCCTCCACCGCGCCGCCCGCTCTGACCGAAGGTACCGCCAACCTGGGCCCGATGTCCCGTCCGATGAAGGACAACGAGCTGCAGGCCTTCGAAGAGAAGTACGGCTACAAGCCGACCGCCGTGCCGGTCGCCATCGATGCCCTGGCCGTGTTCGTGCACAAGGACAACCCGATCAAGTCCCTGGACATCGCCCAGGTCGACGCCATCTTCTCCAGCACCCGCCTGTGCGGCGGCGCCCAGGACATCAAGACCTGGGGCGACCTGGGCCTGACCGGCGAGTGGGCGAGCAAGCCGATCCAGCTGTTCGGCCGTAACTCGGTGTCCGGTACCTACGGCTACTTCAAGGAAGAAGCCCTGTGCAAAGGCGACTTCAAGTCCAACGTCAACGAGCAGCCGGGTTCGGCCTCGGTGGTGCAGTCCATCTCCAGCACCGTCAACGCCATCGGCTACTCGGGCATCGGCTACAAGACCGCCAGCGTCCGCGCCGTGCCCCTGTCGAAGAAGGGCGGTGAGGCGTTCGAGGCTTCCGAAGAAAACGCCCTGGCAGGCAAGTTCCCGCTGGCCCGCTTCTTCTACGTCTACGTGAACAAGGCGCCGAACAAGCCGCTGAGCCCGCTGGACGCCGAGTTCCTCAAGCTCGTCCTGTCCAAGCAGGGTCAGGAAGTCGTGGTCAAGGACGGCTACATCCCGCTGCCGGCCAAGGTCATCGACAAGGCCAAGCAGGAACTGGGTCTGTAAGAAACTCCCCTCTCCTTCTGGGAGAGGGGCCGGGGGGGAGGGTGCTTCGCGTTGCCCTGTAGCCCCTCACCCCAGCCCTCTCCCGGAGGGAGAGGGAGCGCAACGCCCGCTACTCTTCCCGAGTCGCGGGCGTCGTCGCGTCACCGTACTGTAATTTTTCTGTCACACAAGACGGATAGATTGAAGTACCTCACATTGAGCGGGCTGTGTCCGCCGCGCCCGAGAACTCCTCATGAATGACCTGGCCAACAACAGCATGAGCGCCTCCGCGAACAACCAAAGGGTGGATTTCAACACGCCCGCCCTGCTGCGCAAGCGCCGCATCCGCGCCCTCAAGGACCGCATGGCACGCTGGTACGTGTCCATCGGCGGCCTGGCCGTGCTGGCGTGCATCACCCTGATCTTCTTCTACCTCGCCTATGTCGTCGCGCCGATCTTCGGCGGCGCCGACATGGAGGCGCGCGATGCCCAGCAGCCGGCCTGGCTGGCCGGCCAGGGCGAGGCGCTGCTGCTCTCCGTCGAGGAGCAGAACAAGGTGGCCATGCGCCTGAGCCGCAGCGGCCAGGTGCAGTTCTTCGGCCTGCGCGATGGCAAGCCGATGAACGCCTACCAGCTGGCCCTGCCGGAAGGCAGCAGCATCGCCTCGGTCAGCCAGGACCAGCCCGGCAGCCGCCGCGTGGTGCTCGGCCTGTCCAACGGCCAGGTGCTGGTGTTCGAGCACGCCTACAAGGTGACCTACCCGGACAACGTCAAGACCATCACCCCCGAGCTGGACTACCCGTTCGGCGAGGCGCCCATTACCCTCGACGCCCAGGGCCGGCCGCTGGAGCACGTGGCGATCAGCCAGAACGGCAGCAACCTGATGCTCAGCGGCTCCACCGGCGCCGAACTGCAGCTGCTGGCGCTCGGCCGCGAAGAGAACCTGATGACCGGCGAGGTGACCCTCAGCGAGGAGCGCATCGCCCTGCCGCAGATCGCCGAGCCGATCAAGGCGATGATCATCGACCCGCGCCAGCAGTGGCTGTTCGTGATCAACGGCAAGGCCACCGCCGACGTCTTCGACCTGCGCAGCAAGACCCTCAACGGCCGCTACAAGCTGCTCAACGGCGATGCCGAAGTGACCACGGTCAACCCGCTGCTCGGCGGCATCTCGCTGATGATCGGCGACAGCAAGGGCGGCATCGGCCAGTGGTTCATGGTCCGCGACGGCGACGGCAAGGCCGCGTTGACCCACATCCGCGGCTTCCAGCTGGGCAAGGCGGCCATCACCCAGATCCTCCCCGAGGAGCGCCGCAAGGGCTTCCTGGCGCTGGACGCCGAAGGCCGCCTGGGCATCTTCCACAGCACCGCGCACCGCACCCTGCTGACCGAGAAGGTCGCCGAGGGCGCCGGTGTCGCCGCCCTGTCGCCGCGCGCCAACCGCGTGCTGGTCGAGTCCGGCGGCCAGCTGCAGCGCTTCGTCATCGACAACCCGCACCCGGAGATTTCCTGGAGTTCGCTGTGGGGCAAGGTCTGGTACGAGAGCTACGACGAGCCGCGCCACGTCTGGCAGTCCACCTCCGCCAACACCGACTTCGAACCCAAGATGAGCCTGGCGCCGCTGACCTTCGGCACCCTCAAGGCCGCCTTCTACGCCATGCTCCTGGCCGCCCCGCTGGCCATCTGCGCGGCGATCTACACCGCCTACTTCATGGCGCCGTCCATGCGCCGCAAGGTCAAGCCGGTGATCGAGCTGATGGAAGCGCTGCCGACGGTGATCCTCGGCTTCTTCGCCGGCCTGTTCCTGGCGCCCTACGTGGAAGGCCACCTGCCGGGTATCTTCAGCCTGCTGTTGCTGACGCCGATCGGCGTGCTGCTGACCGCCTACCTGTGGAGCCGCCTGCCGGAGCGCATCCGCCTGGTGATCCCGGATGGCTGGGAAGCGGCGCTGCTGATCCCGGTGATCCTGGCGATTGGTGCCTTCGCCCTGAGCATGAGCGGCCACCTGGAGAACTGGTTCTTCGGCGGCGACATGCGCCTGTGGATCAGCAACGACCTCGGCATCGCCTTCGACCAGCGCAACGCCCTGGTGGTGGGCCTGGCCATGGGCTTCGCGGTGATCCCGAACATCTACTCGATCGCCGAGGACGCCGTGTTCAGCGTGCCCAAGAGCCTCACCTTCGGCTCCCTGGCCCTGGGCGCCACGCCGTGGCAGACCCTGACCCGCGTGGTGATCCTCACCGCCAGCCCGGGCATCTTCTCGGCGCTGATGATCGGCATGGGCCGCGCGGTGGGCGAGACCATGATCGTGCTGATGGCCACCGGCAACACGCCGATCATGGACATGAACATCTTCCAGGGCCTGCGCACCCTGGCCGCCAACGTGGCGGTGGAGATGCCGGAATCCGAGGTGGGCAGTACCCACTACCGCGTGCTGTTCCTCTCGGCGCTGGTGTTGCTGGCCTTCACCTTCGTGATGAACACCCTGGCGGAGCTGATCCGCACCCGCCTGCGCAAGAAATATGCGTCGCTCTGAGAACTGGGGAAGGTAGACGTCCGTGAAAACCAAAGAGCAAAACTTCAGTACCTGGTTCAAGAGTGGTTCGCCCTGGGTCTGGATGACCGCCAGCGGCGTGTCCATCGCCGTGATCATGACAATCGGCCTGCTCGCCGTGATCGCCGTGCGCGGCCTGGGCCACTTCTGGCCTGCCGACGTGGTCGAGGCCAGGTACCAGGTGCCGGGCGAGGCCGCCCGCGTCATGGCCGGCGAGCTGGTGCAGGAAGAACAGGTGCCGCGTGCCCGTCTGGCCGCCGCCGGCATGCCGGTGGATGTGAAGGGCGGCGAGTTCATGACCCGCGAGCTGTTCAAGGTCGGCAACCGCGAGGTCTACGGCGCCGACTTCAGCTGGGTGGTGGCCGAGTGGACGAGCGAGCCGCGCACCCCGGAGAACCTGGTGGTCATGGAGCGCCGCGAGTGGGGCAACTTCTACGGCTACCTGGTCGACGTCAAGGAAGGCGGCCAGGTGGTCGCCCGGGGCGATGATGCGTGGGGCGAGCTGCAGAACCGCATCGCCCGGGTCGATGACCTGCACGCGCAACTGGTGCGGCTGGAGAAGAAGGAGATCGGTCACATCAACCACGGCCTCGAACAGCTGCGCCTGGAAGGTCGCCGCCTGGAGCTGAAGGACCGCCTGGACGCCGCTGCCCAGGCCGACCTGGACGCCCAGCGCGCCGAGCTGGACGCCCGCTACAAGGTGCTGGAGGGCAAGCTGGTCGAGCTGAACCAGCAGCTCGCCCGCGACAGCGTGACGGTGAAGACCGTCGACGGTCGCGAGCAGGAGATCGCCCTGAGCAAGGTGGTCCGCGCCTTCCAGCCGAACGCCATGGGTGTCGGCGCCAAGCTGGGCTTCTACTTCGCCAAGCTGTGGGAGTTCGTCAGCGACGAGCCGCGCGAGGCCAACACCGAGGGCGGCATCTTCCCGGCCATCTTCGGCACCGTGATGATGACCCTGATCATGGCCGTGATCGTCACCCCGTTCGGCGTGCTGGCGGCCATCTACCTGCGCGAGTACGCCAAGCAGGGCCCGCTGACCCGCATCATCCGCATCGCCGTGAACAACCTGGCCGGCGTGCCGGCCATCGTCTACGGCGTGTTCGGCCTGGGCTTCTTCGTCTACGTGCTGGGCGGCTCGATCGACCGGCTGTTCTTCGCCGAGGCCGCGCCGGCGCCGACCTTCGGCACGCCGGGCCTGATGTGGGCCTCGCTGACCCTGGCGATACTCGCCGTGCCGGTGGTGATCGTCGCCACCGAGGAAGGCCTGGCGCGCATCCCGCGTGCCCTGCGCGAAGGCTCCCTGGCGCTCGGCGCGACCAAGGCCGAGACCCTGTGGAAGGTGGTGCTGCCGATGGCCAGCCCGGCCATGATGACCGGCATGATCCTCGCCGTGGCCCGCGCCGCCGGCGAAGTGGCGCCGCTGATGCTGGTCGGCGTGGTCAAGCTGGCCCCGGCGCTGCCGGTGGACGGCAACTACCCGTACCTGCACCTGGACCAGAAGATCATGCACCTGGGCTTCCACATCTACGACGTCGGCTTCCAGAGCCCCAACGTCGAGGCCGCCCGCCCGCTGGTGTACGCCACCGCACTGCTGCTGGTGCTGGTGATCGCGCTGCTCAACCTGAGCGCCGTGTTCATCCGCAACCACCTGCGCGAGAAGTACAAGGCGCTGGATCATTGATTAATGGCGTCGCCCGGCCCGGCCGGGCGACCTGAACGAATTGTTAGCGTAGGGAGCCTCCCATGCAGCACGAAGTACACACCCACGGTATCGACATGGCCGCCCTCGGCCGGCAGAAGCAGGGCCTCAACCTGGCGGACGAGACCGTCGCCCTGGAAGTGCCCGGCCTCAACCTGTTCTACGGCGACAAGCAGGCGCTGTTCGACGTGTCGATGAACATCCCCAAGCAGCGCGTGACCGCCTTCATCGGCCCGTCCGGCTGCGGCAAGTCGACCCTGCTGCGCACCTTCAACCGGATGAACGACCTGGTCGACGGCTGCCGCGTGGAAGGCGAGATCCGCCTCGACGGCCACGACATCTACAAGAAGGGCGTGGACGTCGCCGAGCTGCGCCGCCGCGTCGGCATGGTGTTCCAGAAGCCCAACCCGTTCCCCAAGAGCATCTACGAGAACGTGGTCTACGGCCTGCGCATCCAGGGCGTGAACCAGAAGCGCGTGCTTGACGAGACCGTGGAGTGGGCCCTGAAGAGCGCCGCCCTGTGGGACGAAGTGAAGGACCGCCTGCATGACTCCGCCCTCGGCCTGTCCGGCGGCCAGCAGCAGCGTCTGGTGATCGCCCGTACCGTGGCGGTGCAGCCGGAAGTGCTCCTGCTCGACGAACCCTGCTCGGCGCTCGACCCGATCTCCACCCTCAAGGTCGAGGAACTGATCTACGAGCTGAAGAGCAAGTACACCATCGTCATCGTCACCCACAACATGCAGCAGGCGGCGCGCGTCTCCGACTACACCGCGTTCATGTACATGGGCAAGCTGATCGAGTTTGGCGACACCGACACGCTGTTCACCAACCCGGCGAAGAAACAGACGGAAGACTACATCACCGGCCGTTACGGCTAACGGCAGCTGCAAGCCGCAAGCTTCAAGCGGCAAGGAAGCGCGACCTCGACGACGATTAACTTGCGGCTTGAAGCTTGCAGCTTGAAGCTCGCGGAGCGACCAAGATGATCAACAAAGACAGTCTCACCCATCACATCTCCCAGCAGTTCAACGCCGAGCTGGAGGAAGTGCGCAGCCACCTCCTGGCGATGGGCGGCCTGGTCGAGAAGCAGGTCAACGACGCGGTCACCGCGCTGATCGAGGCCGACTCCGGCCTGGCCCAGCAGGTGCGCGAGATCGACGACCAGATCAACCAGATGGAAACCAACATCGACGAGGAATGCCTGCGCATCCTCGCCCGCCGCCAGCCGGCCGCCTCCGACCTGCGCCTGATCATCAGCGTGTCGAAGTCGGTGATCGACCTCGAGCGCATCGGCGACGAAGCCTCGAAGATCGCCAAGCGCGCCATCGAGCTGTGCGAGAGCGGCGAGGCGCCGCGCGGCTACGTCGAGGTGCGCCACATCGGCGACCAGGTGCGCAAGATGGTGCAGGAGTCGCTGGACGCCTTCGCCCGTTTCGACGCCGAACTGGCCCTGTCCGTGGCTCAGTACGACAAGACCATCGACCGCGAGTACAAGAGCGCCTTGCGCGAACTGGTCACCTACATGATGGAAGACCCGCGCTCGATCACCCGCGTGCTGTCGATCATCTGGGTGCTGCGTTCGCTGGAGCGCATCGGCGACCACGCGCGCAACATCGCCGAACTGGTCATCTACCTGGTGCGCGGCACCGACGTGCGCCACATGGGGCTGGCCCGCATGCAGGAAGAAGTGCAGGGCGGCAAGAGCGAGTGAGGTTGCCGGGCGGCTTCGTGCCGCCCGGATGACCATCGGGGCGACTCGTTGGCCTTGAGCCACCATCCGCAGCTATGCTTGTTGGCATCGTTGTCGGGAGTGGTCGATGAGCAAAGTCAGTGTGCTGGTGGTGGACGACGCCACCTTTATCCGTGATCTGGTGAAGAAGGGCCTGCGCGACCACTTCCCCGGCATCCAGATCGACGAAGCGATCAACGGCCGCAAGGCCCAGCAGATGCTCGCCCGCCAGCCGGCCGACCTGATCCTCTGCGACTGGGAAATGCCGGAGCTGTCCGGCCTCGAACTGCTCACCTGGTGCCGCGAGCAGGACGAACTCAAGACCACCCCGTTCATCATGGTCACCAGCCGCGGCGACAAGGAGAACGTGGTCCAGGCCATCCAGGCCGGGGTCTCCGACTACATCGGCAAGCCGTTCTCCAACGACCAGTTGGTGACCAAGGTCAAGAAGGCCCTGCACCGCGCCGGCAAGCTGCAGGCCCTGGCCGCCAGCGCGCCGCCGAAGATGCTCAGCAGCGGCGCCTTCGCCAACGACTCCCTGGCCGCCCTGACCGGCGGCAAGGCCGAGGTGGTGCAACCCGCCGCCAAGCCGGCCGCCGCACCCAGGGCGGCGCCCGCCCCGGCCCCCGCCAGCGCATCGAAGCCCTCGGCCAGCAGCGGTGGCCGCGGCCAGGGCCAGTTGCGCCTGCCCTCCGGCAGCATGGCCTGCGTGATCAAGGCGCTGAGCCTCAAGGAGGCCCTGCTGGTGGTCCGGCGCACCGAGCAGCTGCCCCAGGTGCTGGAGAGCGCCGTGCTCGACCTGGAGCAGGGCGAGGCCGCCGAGACCGCGCGCCTCAACGGCTACCTGCACGCCGTGGCGGCCTTGGAGCCGAAGCCGGACAGCGAATGGCTGCAGCTGACCTTCAAGTTCGTCGACCGCGACCCACAGAAGCTCGACTACCTGTCCCGCCTGATCGCCCGCGGCACCGCGCAGAAGCACTTCGTCCCAGGCGCGTAACCGCACTTCCTGTAGGGTGCGCCGTGCGCACCGATGACGCCGAGACTGCGCGCGCGGCGCACCCTACGGCACCGGCCATCGATAAAAAAAGCCGCTTCCGGTCGTGGCGGAAGCGGCTTCGGGCATCCGGGCCGAGGCCCGAAATCAGCTCGCCATCATGCGTCCGGTTTCTTCCAGGTTGATGTGCCACTGCAGCGCCTCGCGCAGCAGGTGTGGGGTGTGGCCGCCGCGGGCGCAGGCGCGGGCGAAGTAGTCGTTCAGCGGGCCGCGGAAGTCCGGGTGCACGCAATTGTCGATGATCGCCCGGGCGCGCTCGCGCGGCGCCAGGCCGCGCAGATCGGCCAGGCCCTGCTCGGTGACCAGGATGTCGACATCGTGCTCGCTGTGGTCCACGTGGCTGACCATCGGCACCACGCTGGAGATCGCGCCGCCCTTGGCGATGGACTTGGTGACGAAGATCGCCAGGTGAGCGTTGCGGGCGAAATCGCCGGAGCCGCCGATGCCGTTCATCATCCGGGTGCCGCCCACGTGAGTGGAGTTGACGTTGCCGTACAGGTCGAACTCCAGGGCGGTGTTGATGCCGATGATGCCCAGCCGGCGCACCAGCTCGGGGTGGTTGGAGATTTCCTGCGGGCGCAGCACCAGCTTGTCCTTGTAGCGCTCCAGGTTGCCGAACACCCGCTCGTTGCAGCGCGCCGACAGGGTGATCGAGCAGCCGGAGGCGAAGCGCATCTTGCCGGCGTCGATCAGCTCGAAGGTGGAGTCCTGCAGCACTTCGGAGTACATCACCAGGTCCTCGAAGGGTGACTCCAGCAGGCCGCACATCACCGCGTTGGCGATGCTGCCGATGCCGGCCTGCAGCGGGCCGAGGTTCTTCGGCAGGCGGCCGGCCTCGACCTCGCTGCCGAAGAAGGCGATCAGGTGGTCGGCGATGGCCTGGGTGTCGGCGTCCGGCGGGGTGACTGTGGAGTAGGAGTCGGCCTGGTCGGTGACGACGATGGCGACGATCTTCTCCGGCGGGATCGGGATGGCGCCGCTGCCGATGCGCTGATCGGCGCGCACCAGCGGGATCGGCGTGCGCGTCGGCCGGTAGGTCGGGATATAGATGTCGTGCAGGCCTTCGAGATTGGGGTTGTGCGCCAGGTTGATCTCGACGATCACCTTGTCGGCGAAGATCGCGAAGCTGGCCGAGTTGCCCACCGAGGTGGTCGGTACGATGTGGCCTTCCTCGGTGATGGCCACCGCCTCGATCACCGCGATGTCCGGCTTCTTCAGCTGCAGGTTGCGGATCTGCTCGACGGTGTCGGACAGGTGCTGGTCGATGAACATCACGCTGCCGTCGTTGATCGCCTTGCGCAGGGTCGAGTCGACCTGGAACGGCATGCGCCGGGCCAGCACGCCGGCCTCGGTCAGCTGCTTGTCGAGGTCGTTGCCCAGGCTGGCGCCGGTCATCAGGCTGATCTGCAGCGGCCGGGTCCTGGCCCGCTCGGCTAGCGCGCGGGGCACCGCCTTGGCCTCGCCGGCGCGGGTGAAGCCGCTCATGCCGACGGTCATGCCGTCTTCGATCAGGGCCGCGGCCTCGGCCGCACTCATCAGCTTGTCCAGCAGGGCTGGCAGGCGCACGCGATCAGAATACATGGGGGCTTACTCGGCGGCGGAAAGAACAGCGGCGGAGTCTAGGGGCTGGGTCCGGCCGTGCCAGTTCGACCAAGGTCGGATTGAGCGCCTTTCGTCGGCGGGTGTGGATTTCCTCGCAGCCTGGCACCCCGGTGCTCGCATGCTCCCCGCCGCGCTGCTAGTCTTGCCGATCCCGGGGATTCAACGACACATTCGAAGTTATGCTAGGGCGTTCATTCGTTTTCGGCGCATTGCTGCTGCTCGCCGGCCAGGCCAGTGCGCTGACCATCTACAAGTATGTCGACAAGCACGGCACCGTGACCTATAGCGACAAGGCCATGCCTGGCGCACAGGTGCTGGTGTTCCGCGACCGCATGGTCGAGAAGCTGGACAGCCAGGTGAAGCTGGAGACCAAGAAGCACGACGGCGGCGAGACCCTGCAGGTGCGCAACGACCTGTACGCGCCGGTGGAGGTCGAGTTGCGCCTGGACGCGGTGGTCAACGCCGTGGGCGCGCCGGACGAGCCGATCCGCTGGGTGCTGCCGCCGCGCAGCGCCATCCGCCTGGCGACCCTCGCCCCGCGCGAGGGCGACAAGCCCATGAGCTACAAGCCGAAGCTGCGCTATGCCATGGGCGACCCGCGCCAACTGCCGCAGTTGTACAACTACCCGCTGCCCTGGCGCGGCGGCCCGTTCCGCCTGACCCAGGGGGCCAACGGCAAGTACAGCCACTTCACGCCCAAGGGCCGCTACGCCATGGACATCGCCATGCCCGAGGGCACGCCGATCGTCGCCGCGCGCCGCGGCACGGTGGTGAAGACCGAGAACCAGCAGAGCGGGCGCGGCAACAACCCCTCCGGCAACTACGTGCGCATCCTGCACGACGACGGCACCATGGGCGTCTACCTGCACCTGATGCGCGGCTCGGTGGACGTCAGCGAAGGCCAGTGGGTCGAGGCCGGCAGCCAGATCGCCCGCTCCGGCAACACCGGCAACAGCACCGGCCCGCACCTGCACTTCGTGGTGCAGCGCAACATCGGCCTGGCGCTGGAGTCCATCCCGTTCGACTTCGCCCAGCCGGTGGACAGCCTGCCCAACTTCGCCGTCGGCGGCGAATAGCCCTACCGGCTCCACTCCCCGAATCGCCCCACCGCGGCGCGCACTGAAAACAGGCGCCTGCCAGCCGGTGGTGCGCCCACGCCCGCCCGCCGGCCCGCGCGCGGCACATCGCCCACGCCGGCATCGCGGACGCAAGTCCCTGAATGCCGGCGATTTTCTTAACTGCTCCGGCAGATTTCCGTTGCCTGGCACCGGACTTGCAAAATCCTCCCCGAACGGGATGAGTCACCCGCGCCGGCCGCAGTCGGCTGGCGCTCATGACGATTTACACATCGGAGTTGCATCACAGGCGAACTAGGGTTCCGGTCCACGGCAGTGGATGGCTGGTCCGAGAGTTTTCCGGCCCTAGGGAGCAGGGCTACACGGCGGGAGAAAAGCCCGGGAGACGTGACGTCATCCCGTGCCCGATTCCCCACGTGTAGGAGCAATGCCATGAACCCGATGCTGTCCCCGCGTTTCCTGCGCAAGACCCTCCTCGGCGCCTGCTTCGCCAGCCTCGCCGCCCTGCTTCCGCTTTCCGCCCAGGCCGTCGAGAAGATGAAGATCGGCACCGTGGTGTGGGCCGGCTACGGCCCGTTCTACGTCGCCGACGCCCTCGATCTGTACAAGGCCCACGACCTCAAGGTCGAACTGCAGTTCTTCAACGACCCGGCGCTGATCCCCTCGGCGCTGGCCGGCAACGCCCTCGACGGCGGCATGCTGACCTACGACCAGGTGGTCGGCGGCGTGGCCAAGGGCCTCAAGCACCGGGTGGTGATGCCCATCGACTTCTCCAACGGCGGCGATGCCATCGTCGCCGACAAATCGGTCGCCTCGGTGGCCGACTTCAAGGGCAAGAAGGTCGGCTTCAACCCGCTGTCGCCGTCCGACTTCCTGCTGGCCTACGCGCTGAAGAGCAACGGCCTGTCGGAGAAGGACATCAGCCCGGTGAACATGACCCCCGAGGGCATTCCCGGCGCGATGGCCAGCGGCAGCCTGCCGGTGGGTGTGACCTACGAGCCGAACGTGTCGCAGATCCTCGGCATGCCCGGCGACAAGTTCCACGTCGTGTACTCCTCCAAGGACGCTCCCGGCCTGATCACCGACGTGCTGGTGTTCGACGAGAAGGTCATCGCCAAGCGCCCGGTGGCGATCAAGGCGCTGATGCAGGGTTACCTGGACGGCCTGGCCTACATGCAGAGCCACCCGGAAGAGGCCGCCGGGATCATCGGCAAGGTGCTCGGCGTCAGCGCCGAGGAAGCCAAGGAGCAGATGAGCGGCGTGTACAACATCCCGCTGGCCGAGATGGGCAGGAACTTCGAGCCGTCCGAGGCCACCAGCTCGTTCTTCGGCAGCGGCGCGGTGATCGCCAAGCTGCTCAAGGACAACGGCCAGATTCCCGCCATCCCCGACTTCGCCAGCACCTTCGACGCCCAGTTCGTCGAGGCCCTGGCCAAGTAACGGCAAAGGTTCGCCTGGCCACTCCACCACCGTCGTCCCCGCGCAGGCGGGGACCCAGCCAGGCAACGCAACTGGACTCCCGCCTGCGCGGGAATGACGAGGATGCGAGAAGGACGGTTATCCACGCCGCCCCTGCGTTGCCCCAGGCCGTCGTCCCCGCGCAGGCGGGGACCCAGCCAGGCAGCGCACTGGATTCCCGCCTGCGCGGGAATGACGAGGATGCAATGAAGGGCGGTTATCCACGCCGCCCCTGCGTTGCCCCAGGCCGTCGTCCCCGCGCAGGCGGGGACCTAGCCAGGCGACGCAACTGGATTCCCGCCTGCGCGGGAATGACGAGGATGAAAGAAGGGCGGTTACCCACCCCGCCCCTGCGTTGCCCCAGGCCGTCGTCCCCGCGCAGGCGGGGACCCAGCCAGGCAGCGCACTGGATTCCCGCCCGCGCGGGAATGACGAGGATGAGAGAAGGGCGGTTATCCACATCGCCCCTGCGTCGCCTCTGGCCGTCGTCCCCGCGCAGGCGGGGACCCAGGCAGGCAACGCCACTGGATTCCCGCCTTCGCGGGAATGACGAGGATGCAAGAAGGGCGGTTACCCACCCGCCCCTGCGATTGCCCCAGGCCGTCGTCCCCGCGCAGGCGGGGACCCAGCCAGGCAACACAACTGGACTCCTGCCGGCGCGGGAATGACGAGGATGCAAGAGGGGCGGTTATCCACCCCGCCCCTGCGTCGCCTCAGGCCGTCGTCCCCACGCAGGCGGGGACCCAGCCAGGCAATGCAACTGGACTCCCGCCCGTGCGGGAATGACGAGGATGAAAGAGGCGCCGGGCTATCCCTGTCGCCCATGACGCCAACCGGTATCCGGAGGAACCCATGTCCACCCAGATCTACCGCTATGCCGACGGCCGTGTGCCCAACAGCCTGGCCATCGCCTACGCCCTCGGCGGCTACGCGCTCGGTATCGGCCTGCTGCTGGCCGACAGCTGGCTGCTCAACGCCGCCGGCACCCTGCTGCTCGGCCACGCGATGATCGTCGCCGCCTACCTGATCCACGAGTTCGCCCACGGCACCATCTTCGCCAAGCCCAAGCACAACGAGTGGGCCGGCGAGGTCGCCAGCTGGATCTGCGGCAGCTGCTACGCCGGCTTCCAGGACCTGCGCAAGAAGCACATGCGCCACCACGTCGACCGCGCCGACGTGATCACCTTCGACACCAAGCAGTTCCTCAACCAGAAGTGCCCGGGCTGGCTGCGCGGGCTGGTGCTGGCCGCCGAATGGGCCTACGTGCCGGCGGTGGAGCTGATCATGCACTGGTACGTGATCGTGCTGCCGTTCATCACCACCAACGAGAAGCACCGCGCGCACCGGCGCAAGGTGGCGCTGACCCTGCTGGTACGCCTGGCGCTGTTCGGCCTGCTCGCGGCGGTTTCGCCGAAGGCGGCGATCCTCTACTTCGTGGCCTGGTCGATCATGCTCACCGTGCTGCGCTTCACCGATGCCTACCAGCACACCTACGACGCCTTCGCGGTGCTGGAGGACGGCGGCAAGATTCCCGCCGACAAGCAGCGCGACCGCGCCTACGAGCAGATGAACACCTACACCAACGTGGTCTCGGTGCGCTGGCCGGTGCTCGACCTGCTGCTGCTCAACTTCGCCTACCACAACGCCCACCACGAGAAGCCGGTGGCGCCCTGGTACCGCCTGCGCAGGCTGCACCACGAGCTGTATGGCGACGACTACGGCCAGGTGCTGCCGATGCGCCTGCTGCTCAAGAGCTTCCACCAGCACCGCCTGCGCCGGGTCGTCGACGACAACTATGGCGCGGTCGAGCCGAGCGGCGCGCAGCGCGCGGACGGCTTCTACGGCGCGGTTGGCGTGTCCTTCCTGACGGCGGTGTGACGATGATCGACTATCGCGGCAAGCGCGTGCTGCTCACCGGCGCCGCCAGCGGCATTGGTCGCGGCCTGGCGCGGGCCTTCGCCGAGCAGGGTGCGACCCTGGAGCTGCTCGACCGCAACGCCGAGGCCCTGGCCGCGGTGGCCGACGAACTGGCGCCGTTGACCGACGTGGCCTGGGCCTGCGTCGAGCTGGGCGACAGCGACGCCGTGGCGGCCTACGTCGAACGGCGCGGCCACCTGCCGCTCGACGTGCTGATCAACAACGCCGGGGTGGAGTACGCCACCCCGCTGGCCGAGACCGGCGCCGAGGCCGACGCCCGCTGGCAGGCGCTGCTGGACAACAACGTGGCCTCGATGCTGCGCCTGACCCGTGGCCTGCAGGGGCAGTTGCGCGACGGTGCCAGCGTGATCAACCAGGCCTCGATCTGGGGCCTCAAGGGTGTGCCGGGCTTCTCCGCCTACGTCGCCAGCAAGCACGCGGTGATCGGCCTGACCCGCTCGCTGGCCTGGGAGCTGGGGCCGCGGCGCATCCGGGTCAACGCGGTATGCCCGGGCTGGATCGGCACCGACGCGGCGATGCGCTCGCTGGCGGTGATGGCCCAGGCCAACGGCCGCAGCGAGGCCGACGAGCTGGCGCTGATCCTCGCCGCCCAGGCGGTGCCCGAGCTGCTCACCCCGGCCGACCTGGCCGGCACCTTCCTGTTCCTCGGCAGCGCGCTGGCCGCGCCCGTCACCGGCCAGGCGCTGTCGGTCAGCCACGGCGAGGTGATGCACTGATGAAACCCCTGGCAGGCAAGACTGCGCTGGTCACCGGCGCCACCCAGGGCATCGGCCGGGCCATCGTCCTGGCCCTGGCCGACGCCGGCGCGACGGTGTGGATCAACCACCTCGACCAGCCCGAGGCGGCCGCCGCGCTGGTGGCGCGCATCGCCGCCGATGGCGGCCGGGCGCACGCGGTGCAGGCCGACGTCGCCTCGCCGGTGCAGGTCGCCGACATGTTCGGCTGGGTGCTCGCCGAGGACGACCTAGACATCCTGGTCAACAACGCCGGGATCATCCTGGAGAAACCCTTCCTCGACATCGGCGAGGAGGAGTGGGCGCAGGTGCTTGGGGTCGACCTGCACGCGGTCTACCGCTGCTGCCGCCACGCCCTGGCGCACATGCAGGCGCGCGGCGAGGGCTGCATCGTCAACATCGCCTCGGAGCTGGGCCAGATCGGCCGCGAGCGCTATGCCGCCTACTGCGCGGCCAAGGCCGGGGTGATCGGCCTGACCAAGGCGCTGGCCCGCGAATTCGCCCCGGCCATCCGCATCAACGCGGTGGCGCCGGGCCCGGTGGACACGCCGATGGTCTCGGTGGAGCACATGAGCGCGGAGATGGTCGCGCGCGAGACGGCGATCCCCGCCGGGCGCCTCGGCCGCCCGGAGGAGATCGCCGCCGCCGTGCTGTTCCTGGCCTCGGCCGGGGCCGGCTTCTTCCACGGCCAGACCCTGGGCGCCAACGGCGGCGCCTGGATGGGCGGCTGAGATGCGCCCCCTCTTCAGACCTGAGCTGGTCCTGCTGCTCGGCGCCAGCTTCTGGGGCCTGGGCTGGTTGCCGCTGGAGCACCTCGCCGGCCAGGGCCTGAGGGGCATGCCGGTGGTGCTCTACACCTACGGCCTGCTTTGCCTGGTGGCGCTGCCGGTCATGGCCGCCCAGCAGCGCGCCTGGTGGCCGCAGCGTCGCGCCCTGGCGGTGATCTTCCTGTGCGGCGGCTGGGCCACCGCCGGGCTGGTTGGTGCGCTGTCCGAGGGCGACGTGGTGCGCGCCATGCTGCTGTTCTACCTGGCGCCGGTGTGGGGCCTGCTCGGCGGCTGGCTGCTGCTCGGTGAGCGGCTCAGCGCCGTGCGTGTCGGTGCCCTGGCGCTGGCGATGATCGGCATCGCCCTGACCCTGGGCGTCAGCGCCGACACCTTCCGCCCACTCGCCGGCAGCGACTGGCTGGCGCTGTCCGCCGGCCTGGCCTTCGCCTGCAACAACCTGGCGACCCGCGCCGCCGACCGCGTGCCGCTGGCCAGCAAGGCGGTGGTGGCCTTCGTCGGAGCGGCCTTGCTCGGCGGCCTGCTGTGCCTGCTGCAGGACACCACGCTGCCGCCGGCCGGCCCCGGCCTGTGGCTGCAGATCGCTCTGTTCGGCCTGTTCTGGCTGCTCGCCATGGGCGCTGCGCAATACGGTTTCAGCCATGTCGAGGCCAGCCGCGCCGCGGTGCTGGTGGTGATCGAGCTGGTGGTGGCGGTGCTCACCGCCGCCTGGTTCGGCGAGCGCGAGCTGGGCCTGCGCGAATGGAGCGGCGGCGCCCTGGTGCTGATCGCCGCGCTGCTCGCCGAGCGGCCGAGCCGACCTTCTTCTTCCGTTCTCTGTGAGGCCAAGTCATGACCGTACGCATGGACCAGCTCAGCTGGGTCGAATACGCGCGCCGCGTGCGCGAACTGTCGCCGGTGGTGTTCCTGCCCTGCGGCGCCACCGAGCAGCACGGCCCGCACCTGCCGCTGGGCACCGACGCGCTGCTCGCCAGCGCCATCTGCGAGGACGTCGCCGCGCGGGTCGGCGGCCTGGTCGCCCCGGCGCTGTCCTACGGCTACAAGTCGCAGCCCAAGTGCGGCGGCGGCAACCACTTCTGCGGCACCACCAGCCTCGACGGGCAGACCCTGATCGCCCTGGTGCGCGACGCCGTGCGCGAGTTCGCCCGCCACGGCGTGACCCGCCTGGTGCTGGTCGACGGCCACTACGAGAACCAGTGGTTTGTCACCGAGGGCATCGAGCTGGCGATCCGCGAGCTGGGGCCGCAGAGCGCGCTGCAGGTGATGCGCCTGGAGCACTGGGACTTCTGCACCGAGCAGACCCTGGCCGACGTGTTCCCCGACGGCTTCCCCGGCTTCGCCCTGGAGCACGCGGCGGTGATCGAGACCTCGCTGATGCTGCACTACCTGCCGCAGCTGGTGCGCCTAGACCTGATTCCCGACGACGGCCCGGCCGACTTCCCGCCCTACGACATGTATCCGCCGCGTACCGAATGGGTGCCGCCGTCCGGCGTGCTGTCCTCGGCCAGGGGCTCGACGGCGGAGAAGGGCGCGCTGATGGCCGCCGACATCGCCGGCGGCATCGCCAGCGCGGTGCGCAAGGAGTTCGCCCTGTGAGCACTGCGCTGATCGTGATCGACATGCAGCGCGATTTCTGCGCGCCGGGCGGCTACGCCGACCGCGCCGGCCTCGACGTCGGCCGCCTGCGCGCGCCGATCCCGGCGATCCAGCGCCTGCTGGCCGGCGCCCGCGCCCGTGGCCTGCTGGTACTGCACACCCGCGAGGGCCATCGTTCGGACCTTTCCGACCTGCCGGCACTCAAGCGCCGCCGCGCCGAGGCCGCCGGTGCGCCCATCGGCGGGCGCGGCCCGCTAGGCCGCCTGCTGGTGCGCGGCGAGTTCGGCCACGACCTGATCGACGAACTGCGCCCCGAGCCCGGCGAGCCGGTGATCGACAAGCCCGGCTACAGCGCCTTCGCCGCCACCGACCTGGAACTGCTGCTGCGCAATCGCGGCATCACCGATCTGATCATCACCGGGGTGACCACCGAGGTCTGCGTGTCCTCGACCCTGCGCAGCGCGGTGGACCTCGGCTACGCCTGCACCCTGGTGTCCGACGCCTGCGCTTCGGCCGACCCGGCGCTGCACGCCGCCGCCCTGGCCATGGTCGCGGTGGAGGGCGGCATCTTCGGCCGCGTGCTCGACAGCGCCGCGCTGCTGGCCGAGTGGGAGGGCGCATGAAGTCCGTACCCGAGCCTTACCTGGGCGTGTGGCAGCGCACCTTGCTGACCACTACCGGCGGCGTGCACGACACCACCACCGCCGTGTACTGGCTGCAGACCGCCAGCCTGTTCGCCGACCTGCGCATTCCCCAGCCCGGCCCGCGGGATGCCGCCGGGCGTGCGCTGCAGGCCGGCTTCGCCGGCGTCACCGCTATCGACGGCGACATCTGCCAGTGGCACCGGGCGATCGACTTCCAGCCGCCCAGCGGCCGCGACGACATCGGCCGCATGCGCTTCGAGCGCGCCGACTACCTGCTCGAAGACGGTCTCGACGGCAGCTACCACGAGGTCTGGGAGCGCCTGCCGGAATCGCTCGGGCGCAACTGGGGCGTGTGGCTCGCGGCGAACGGCGGTCGCCAGGGCTGCCTGCTGCTAGCCGGCGACTGCTTCCTGTTCGCCGCCGGGCGCGGGGCAGTACTGCCGCCAGCCGAGTCGCTCAGCGCGCTGCTGGCGGAGGGCGACGCCGAGGCGCTGCTGGCCTTCGAGCTGTCCTTCGGCCGCCACCGGGGCGGCGCCACGCCCTGGGCTATCGAGCTTTCCACCCTGGCCGGCCGCGCCGGCCAGGCCCTGTTGCCGGCGACGGTCGATCCGGACGGACTCGACCGGGCCCTGACTACCGCCGTGCTGGCCGAACTCGGTGCGCTGCCTCCCGCAGGCGGATGGCAGCGCCGCGAGTCGCCCCTGTTCGCCGAGGAGGTGACGCCATGACCGCCCATCAACCCCTGCCCGAGAGCCGTCCCAGCGTCGCGCCGCCCCGTCCGCGCTGGTGGGTCATCCGCGGCGAGCTGCCACGCGGCGCGATTTGGGGCCTGGCCGCCGCCGGCCTGCTGCTGCCGCTGGCGCTGTGGTGGCTGGCCAGCGCCGCCGGGGTTTCCAACCCGATGTTCCTGCCCGGCCCGGACGCGGTGCTGGCGCGGGTCGGCCGCTGGTGGAGCGAGGAGGGCCTGCTCGCCGACATCGGCATCAGCGTGTACCGGGTCATGGCCGGCTTCGCCGCCTCGGCGCTGATCGCCCTGCCGCTGGGCCTGTACATCGGTACCTACCGCCCGGTGCAGGCCTTCCTCGAACCGCTCACCGACTTCATCCGCTACATGCCGGCGGTGGCCTTCATCCCGCTGATCATGCTGTGGGTCGGCATCGACGAGGGCTCCAAGGTGCTGATCATCTTCATCGGCACCTTCTTCCAGATGGTGCTGATGGTCGCCGAGGACGTGCGCCGGGTGCCCATGGCGCAGATCGAGGCGGCGCAGACCATGGGCGCCTCGCGCGGCGAGATCGTCAAGCTGGTGATCCTGCCCTCGGCGCGCCCGGCGCTGCTCGACACCCTGCGCATCACCTGCGGCTGGGCCTGGACCTACCTGGTGGTGGCCGAGCTGGTGGCGGCCAACTCCGGCCTCGGCTACGCCATCCTCAAGGCGCAGCGCTACATGCACACCGACAAGATCTTCGCCGGCATCATCCTGATCGGCGTCATCGGCCTGCTCACCGACCAGGCGTTCCGCTGGCTCGGCCGGGTGGCCTTCCCCTGGATGAAGAGGTAAGCGCGATGAGCGAGAGCAAGATCCAAGTGCGCCGCGTGGGCAAGCTGTTCAAGAGCAAGGGCCGCGAGGTGCAGGCGCTGCAGGACGTCAGCCTGGACATCCGCGCCAACGAGTTCATCACCTTCGTCGGCGCCTCCGGCTGCGGCAAGTCGACCCTGCTGCGCAGCATCGGCGGCCTGGAGCAGCACAGCGCCGGCGAGATACTGGTCGACGGCCGGCCGATCCACGGCCCCGGCATCGACCGCGCCATGGTGTTCCAGCACTACAGCCTGTACCCCTGGCTGACGGTGATGGAGAACATCAGGTTCTGCCGCCAGCTCAAGGTGGTCAGCGACACTGTGCGCGGCGACGCCGACGTCGAGGTGGCCAGCGGCCGCGCCGACGCGCTGCTCAACCTGATGGGCCTGTCGGCCTTCGCCGGGGCCTATCCCAACCAGCTCTCCGGCGGCATGCAGCAGCGCGTGGCGATTGCCCGCGCGCTGATGCCCAAGCCGCAGATCCTGCTGATGGACGAGCCGTTCGGCGCCCTCGACGCGCAGACCCGCGAGGTGATGCACGACCTGATCCGCCACGTGCACCGGCTGGAGAAGAGCACCATCCTGTTCGTCACCCACGACGTCGAGGAGGCCATCTACCTCGGCGGCCGGGTGGTGCTGATGGCGCCGCGCCCGGGGCGCATCGACACGATCTACGAGGTGCCGTTGCCGGCCGAGCGCCATCAGGACATGAAGCTGTCCGCCGAATTCCTCGCCCTCAAGAAGGAAATCCTCGCGCGCATCCGCGAGACCTCGGGCATGAACACCGACCTGGAACTGCTGGAACAGCTGACCCGCGGCGTGCCGGCCTGAGCCGGCCCCTGCGCGCCGTCAGTGCAGCTCGCGGCCCTGGTCCAGGTGCTGGTCCACCAGCCATTTGCCGTGGGCGATGGAGGCGTGCTGGGCCTTGTCCAGGTCGCCGAGGAAGCCGAGCTGCAGCGGCAGCGGCATGCGCCGCAGCGTCTCGCCGGTGGGCGTGGTGATCAGGCAGCCGCCCGCCCAGGGGGTGGGAATGCCCGGATGTTCGACGACCGCCGCCTTGATCTGGTAGTTGCGATGGACACAGTGCAGGTTCATGGCGATACCTCATGGCTTGCCGGCGCCGCCTTCCTCGGCGCGCGGCGGGGCTGGGGTGGGTGCGCGGGGCGTCCGTTGCCCACATCCACCATAAGCCCGTCGCTGCCCCGCGCCGCAGCGAGCCGACGAAGGGCGCGCGGCCAGCTTTTTCCTCGCCAGCGAGCACAAAAAACATAATTTCGCGAATCCCCGGCGCTGAACAGAATGCGGCCATAACCCGGCGACAGCCGAGCCACTCCGTTCAGAGCCCGAGGAAAGCAACCCATGGCCGAGCCGCAGCAACCCACCCTCCAGAGTCTCACCGGCCGGCCGGCCGAAAAGATCGAGATAGATACCCTGGTGGTCGGCGCCGGGCAGGCCGGCGTGGCCATGAGCGAACACCTGGGCAAGCTCGGCGTCCCCCATCTGGTGCTGGAGAAGAACCGCATCGCCGAGGCCTGGCGCACCTGCCGCTGGGACTCGCTGGTGGCCAACGGCCCGGCCTGGCACGACCGCTTCCCCGGCCTGGAATTCGCCATCGACCCCGACGCCTTCCCGCACAAGGACATGGTCGCCGACTACTTCGAGGCCTATGCCCGCCAGATCGACGCGCCGATCCGCACCGGCGTGGAGGTGAAGCGGGTGCTGCGCAACGCCGACCGCCCCGGCTTCACCGTGGAGACCTCGATCGGCACGATCCAGGCCAACCGGGTGGTGGCCGCCACCGGCCCGTTCCAGCGCCCGGTGATCCCGGCCATCGCACCGCGGGACGGCGCGGTCCTGCAGCTGCACTCCGCCGACTACCGCAACCCGCAGCAACTGCCCGAGGGCGCGGTGCTGGTGGTCGGCGCCGGCTCCTCCGGCGTGCAGATCGCCGACGAGCTGAACCGCGCCGGGCGCCGCGTCTACCTCTCGGTCGGCGCCCACGACCGGCCGCCGCGCAGCTATCGGGGTCGTGACTTCGTCTGGTGGCTGGGCGTGCTCGGCCTGTGGGACATGGAGGCCGCCCAGCCGGGCAAGGAACACGTGACCATCGCCGTGAGCGGCGCCCGCGGCGGCGAGACCATCGACTTCCGCCGGCTGGCCGGCGAGGGCATCGCCCTGGTCGGCCTGACCCGCGCCTTCGACGGCGACCGGGTGCGCTTCCAGGACGACCTGGCGGACAACCTGGCGCGCGGCGACGAGAACTACCTGTCACTGCTGGACGCCGCCGACGCCTACATCGCCCGCAACGGCCTCGATCTGCCGGAGGAGCCCGAGGCGCGCAGAACCTTCCCCGAGCCGGAGTGCGTGAGCCGGCCGATCCTCGAACTGGACCTGCGGGCCGCCGGGATCACCTCGATCATCTGGGCCACCGGCTACGCCACGGACTTCTCCTGGCTGCAGGTGGCGGCCTTCGACGAGCAGGGCAAGCCCAGGCACCAGCGCGGCGTGTCCAGCGAGCCGGGGGTGTACTTCGTCGGCCTGCCCTGGCTGTCGCGCCGTGGCTCCACCTTCATCTGGGGCGTGTGGCACGACGCCAAGCACGTCGCCGACCACATCGCCACCCAGCGCAAGTACCAGGCCTACCGCGACGCCGCGCAGCGCGAGGCGCAGGCCCCACAGAAAGTCAGCCTTCCGGGAGTCCGCTGATGCCCACCCATACCCGCATCCGCATGTTCAACACCAGGGACACCTACCCCAACCAGACCCTGGACAACGACCTGTGCCAGGCCGTGCGCGCCGGCAACACGGTGTACGTGCGCGGCCAGGTCGGCACCGACTTCGAGGGCCGGCTGGTCGGCCTCGGCGACCCGCGCGCGCAGGCCGAGCAGGCCATGAAGAACGTCAAGCAGCTGCTGGAAGAGGCCGGCAGCGACCTCTCGCACATCGTCAAGACCACCACCTACCTCATCGACCCGCGCTACCGCGAGCCGGTCTACCAGGAGGTCGGCAAGTGGCTCAAGGGCGTGTTCCCGATCTCCACCGGGCTGGTGGTGTCGGCCCTCGGCCAGCCGCAGTGGCTGATGGAGATCGATGTGATCGCGGTCATCCCCGACGACTGGGAGGCGCGCCCATGACCTTCTCCATCGTCGGCCGCTGCGCCGAGACCGGCCAGCTGGGCATCGCCATCAGCTCGTCGAGCATCGCCGTCGGCGCCCGCTGCCCCTGGCTGCGGGCCGGGGTCGGCGCGGTGTCGACGCAGAACATCACCCTGCCGGCGCTCGGGCCGCAGGTGCTCGACCTGCTGGAAGCCGGCGAGGCGCCCGCGGCGGCGCTGGACAAGGCGCTGACGCGCAACGGCTACGGCCAGTACCGCCAGGTGACGGTGATCGACAGCCACGGCGCCTGCGCCTACTTCACCGGCAGCGAGGCGCTCGGCGTGCACCACGCCCGCGCCGGCGAGCAGTGCGTGGCGGCCGGCAACCTGCTG
Organism: Pseudomonas sp. GD03875; assembly: GCF_029840585.1. Classification (NCBI taxonomy): domain Bacteria; kingdom Pseudomonadati; phylum Pseudomonadota; class Gammaproteobacteria; order Pseudomonadales; family Pseudomonadaceae; genus Pseudomonas; species Pseudomonas sp. GD03875. The sequence continues at coordinate 91,108 of NZ_JAOCCV010000023.1, forward strand.
AGCACGCCGGCGGTGATCGACGCCATGGTCGAGGCCTTCGAGCAGAGCGGCGGCGGCCTGCCGGACCGCCTGCTGGCGGCCATGCACGCGGCGATGGCCGCCGGCGGCGAGGCCGGGCCGGTGCATTCGGCGGCGCTCTCGGTGGTCGGCGACCTGGTGTGGCCTGTGGTCGACCTGCGCGTCGACTGGGCCGACGAGGACCCGATCGGTGCGCTGGACGACCTCTGGCGCGCCTACGAGCCGCAGCTGCACGACTACATCACCCGTGCCCTCGATCCGACCCAGGCGCCGAGCTACGGCGTGCCGGGCGACGAATGAACGGTT
>NZ_JAOCCV010000024.1:0-87367 GCF_029840585.1 Pseudomonas sp. GD03875
GGCATGGCCGATGAAAAAGATCGAGCGCAGGTGAGACCTTTTCCGATCTCGGCTGGCAATGACGACGAATCCGTCCATTGCCAAGGCCTCCGTGCCAGAGGAACACCCCGCATGTCCGTTTCGCGCGCGCTCCTGCCCCACGTCTCCGCCCGTTCGCTCCGCCTCGCGGTGCGTCATGCCGTGCTGTCGCTGGCCCTGGCCGGCGCGGCGCAGCCCCTGCTGGCCGCCGACGAGGCGCGCAGCTACGAGATTCCCTCCGGCCCGCTGGGGCGCGCCCTGGCCACCTTCGCCAGCGAGGCGGGCGTGTCGCTGTCCTTCGACCCGTCCCTGACCGAGGGGCTGCAGAGCCCGGGCCTGAGCGGCAGCTATTCGTCGGTGGACGGCCTCAACCGCCTGCTCGGCGGCAACCGCCTGCAGCTGCAGCGGCGCGACGACGGCAGCTACACCCTGGTGCGCCTGGCCGAGGCCGCCGACGCGGTGGAACTGCCCACCTCCCAGGTGACCGGCCTGCGCAGCCGCGCCAACGAGCTGCCGGTGGAATACGCCGGCGGCCAGGTGGCGCGCGGCGGGCGCCTCGGCATGCTGGGCAACGCCGACCTGATGGACGCGCCCTTCAGCATCACCAGCTACACCGCCCAGACCATCCGTGACCAGCAGGCGCGCAGCGTCGCCGACGTGCTGGCCAACGAGCCATCGGCGCAGATCGCCACCGCCCGCACCGGCATCAACGAGGACTTCTCCCTGCGCGGTTTCCCGGTGTACAGCGCCGACATCGCGCTCAACGGCATGTATGGCCTGGTGCCGTTCTACCGCGTGCCGGTGGAGATGGCCGAGCGCGTCGAGGTGCTCAAGGGGCCGAGCGCGATGCTCAACGGCATGTCGCCGAGCGGCGCCGTCGGCGGCGCGGTGAACCTGGTGACCAAGCGCGCCGACGCCGATCCGCTGGCCCGGGTCGGGGTCAACTACCAGTCCGACTCGGTGCTGGGCACCCAGGTCGACCTCGGCCGCCGCTTCGGCGCGGGCAACGAGTTCGGCGTGCGCTTCAACGGTGCCTACCGCGACGGCGACAGCATCGTCGACCGCCAGGACGTCGAGGCCCGCTTCACCTCCCTGGGCCTGGACTACGCCGGCGAGCGCCTGCGCCTGTCGGCCGACTACGTCTACCAGCTGGAGGACTTCGACAGCGTGGTCCGCCAGTTCGGCGTGGCCCCGACCCTGACCGCCATCCCCGACGCGCCGGACGACGATCCCGCCTACCCGGGCTTCGGCTACTCCTCCATGCGTGACCGTACCCTCATGGTGCAGGGCGAATACGACCTGACCGACTGGCTGACCGCCTACGCCGGCTACGGCGACCGCACCAGCGAGATGGACGCCATGACCGGCAACCCGACCCTGCTCAACGAGGCCGGCGACTTCGTCTCGACGCCCGCCTGGCAGGTCTACGACGTCTACTCCCACTCCGCCGAGGCCGGCCTGCGGGCGAACTTCGACACCGGCCCGGTGAGCCACCACCTGAGCCTGGGCGCCACCCGCCTGGTGCAGAACAGCGACATCTTCTTCGACTTCATGACCTACATGACCTCGCTGCGCCAGTCCAACCTGTACCACCCGGTGTACAGCGCCACGCCGAGCACCGACGGCATCGCCGCCCACGCCCTCCGCTACACCACCGCCACCCTGACCGGCTACGCCTTGGCCGACACCCTGTCGGTGCTCGACGGGCGCGTCGCGCTGACCCTCGGCGTGCGCCGGCAGCGGGTCGAGGCGCAGAACTACACCATGAACGTCGGCACGCCGAGCGGCGAAGGCTACGACGAGCGCGAGCTGACCCCGCTGGCCGGCCTGGTGGTCAAGCCGTGGGAGAACATCTCGCTGTACGCCAACTACGTCGAGGGCCTGAGCAAGGGCGACAGCGCGCCGATCACCGCCAACAACCCGGGCGAGATGCTGGCGCCCTACGTCACCAAGCAGAAGGAAGTCGGCGTCAAGGGCGAGTGGGACGGCTTCGGCGCCAGCCTGGCGGCCTTCCAGATCGAGCGCCCCAGCAGCATCACCGAGAACGGCTTCTTCCGCGCCGGCGGCGAGCAGCGCAACCGCGGCCTGCAGCTGGACCTGTTCGGCGAGGTGACGCCCGAGCTGCGCCTGCTCGGCGGCGCCGCCTACACCCAGGCCAAGCTGACCAAGACCCAGGGCGGCGCCCACGACGGCAATGACGCCATCGGCGTGCCGCGCAAGCAGCTCAACCTCGGCGGCGAGTGGGACCTCGGCGCCGTGCCCGGCCTGACCCTGACCGCGCGCACCATTTACACTGGCGAGCAGTACGCCAACCAGGAGAACACCCTGCGCCTGCCGAGCTGGGTGCGGGTCGACGTGGGCGCCCGCTACCGCTTCGAGTCGCTGGGCAAGCCGGTGGTACTGCGCGCCAACCTGGACAACCTGTTCGACGAGGACTACTGGGGTACCTCGACCGCCGGCTACCTGTACCTGGGTGCCGGCCGTACCCTGCAGCTCTCGGCGAGCGTGGACCTCTAACGATAAAACGAGCCGAACATGACCGCCCGAGCCTTGCGTAACTGGTACCTGGTGCACAAGTGGACCAGCCTGATCTCCACCATCTTCCTGCTGCTGCTGTGCCTGACGGGGTTGCCGCTGATCTTCCACGAGGAGATCGAGCACTACTTCGACCCGCACCCGGAACTGGGCGAGATCACCGCCGATTCACCGCGCATCGACTATGACCAGGTCATCGCCGGCGCCCTGGCGGCGCGTCCGGGCGAGGTGGTGCGTTTCGTCGGCTTCGACCCCGAGGACCCGCTCGGCGCGGTGTTCACCGCGCCGACCCTGGTGCCGCCGCCGCTGGAGGCGCATGCCCAGCCGTTCGATACCCGCACCGGCAAGCTGTTTCCGCCGGAGCCGCCGGACGACGGCTTCATGAACCTGATGCTGCGCCTGCACACCGACCTGTTCCTCGGCCTGCCCGGCTACCTGTTCCTCGGCTTCATGGGCCTGCTGCTGGTGGCCTCGCTGGTGTCGGGGGTGGTGGTCTACACGCCGTTCATGCGCAAGCTGGACTTCGCCACCGTGCGCACCGGCCGCAGCACCCGGCTCAAGTGGCTGGACCTGCACAACGTGCTCGGCATCGCCACCCTGGCCTGGGTGCTGGTGGTCGGCGCCACCGGGGTGATCAACACCCTGGCGCTGCCGATCCTCGGCCTGTGGCAGGGCGGCCAGCTGGCCGAGATGACCGCGCCGTACAAGGACCTGCCGCCGCTGGAGCAGCTCGGTTCGCTGCACAAGGCGCTGGAGACCGCCCGCGCGGCGGCGCCGGAGATGGAGGTCAGCTTCGTCGCCTTCCCCGGCACCCAGTTCAGCAGCCAGCACCACTACGCGGTGTTCATGCGCGGCAACACGCCGCTCACCGCGCGCCTGCTCAAGCCGGCCCTGGTGGACGCGCAGACCGGCGAACTGACCGACATGCGCGAGATGCCGATGTACGTGAAGACCCTGCTGATCTCCCAGCCGCTGCACTTCGGTGACTACGGCGGCCTGCCGCTGAAGATCATCTGGGCGCTGCTCGACATCATCGCCATCGTCGTGCTCGGCAGTGGCATCTACCTCTGGCTGGGCCGGCGCAAGGCACCGCTGGAGAAACGCCTGGCGGAACTGGACGCCGGTGGACTGGCCGTGGAGGGCAGGGCATGAGACGCGGACTCTGGATGATCTTCCGCTGGCCGCTGCTGCTGGGCGTACTCAGCCTGTTCGGCCTGATCTCGGCGCTGGTCGGCGACGAGGTCTACGACCTGCTGTCGTGGCTGACCCTGGGCGTGCCGCTGGTGCTGATCGCGGTGGTCTGGTGGCGCCTGTCGCCGGCCGAGGCACGGAGCAAGCGTGGTGAGTGAGCCGACGACCGCGCAGGCCACGGCGGCGCCGCGCTTCAACATGCTGCCGCTGGTGTTCGAGACCTTCGCCTGCACCCTGGCGATGATGTCTTTCGTCGCCCTGGTCGGCCCCATCGCCCGGGTGCTCGGCCTGGCGCCCTGGCAGGCCGGCGTCACGGTGACGGTGGGCGGCATCGCCTGGGTGCTGCTGGCGCGCTTCTGGGGCGCGGCGAGCGACCGCCGCGGGCGCCGCGTGGTGCTGCTGCGCGGGCTCGGCGGCTTCGTGCTGTCGTACCTGCTGCTGTGCCTGTTCGTGGTGCTGGCGCTGCGCTGGCTGCCGGCGCCCTGGCTGGCCTTCGTCGGCGTGGTGCTGCTGCGCGGCATCGCCGGTGGCTTCTACGCGGCGGTGCCGACCGTCGGCGCCGCGCTGGTGGCCGATCACATCGAGCCGCAGCAGCGCGCCCAGGCCATGGCGGGGCTGGGCGCGGCCAGCGCCGTGGGCATGGTGGTCGGGCCGGGCCTGGCCGGCCTGCTCGCCGCCTACGGGCTGGAGCTGCCGCTGGTGCTCACCGCCCTGCTGCCGCTGGCGGCGCTGCTGGTGATGTGGCGCTGGCTGCCCCACGACGAGCGGCCTCACGTGCAGAACACGCCGCCGCTGCGCCTGACCGACCCGCGCGTGCGCCGGCCGCTGGTGCTGGGCTTCGCCGCGATGTTCAGCGTCACCATCGCCCAGGTCGCGGTGGGTTTCTTCGCCCTCGACCAGCTGCGCCTGGACGCCAACGGCGCGGCGCGGGCGGCGGGCATCGCCCTGACCGCCGTGGGTGTGGCGCTGATCCTCGCCCAGCTGCTGCTGCGCCGGCTGAACTGGCCGCCGCAGCGGCTGATCCTGATCGGCGGGCTGGTCTCGGCGCTGGGCTTCGCCGCGGTGATCCTGGCCGATAGCGCGCCGCTGCTGTGGGCCGCCTACTTCGTCGCGGCCGCCGGCATGGGCTGGGTGTTCCCCTCGGTGTCGGCGCTCACCGCCAACGCGGTGCAGGCCGACGAACAGGGCTCGGCCGCCGGCACCCTGGCCGCCGCCCACGGCGTGGGCATGATCGTCGGGCCGCTGGTCGGCACCCTGGTCTACGAACTCCACCCCGGCGCGCCCTTCCTGCTGATCGCCGCCCTGCTGGTGCTCTGCGTGCTGTGGCCGTCCCGCGCGGCGCCCCTGGCGGAGCGCGCGGCATGATCGCCAGCGACGTACTGCTGCTCGGCGCGCTGGCGGTGTTCCTGCTCGCCTGGTGGCTGCCGCGCCTGCCGGGGCGCGCGCGCCTGCTGTGGCTGGCCGCCGCGGTGGCCGTGCTGGCCGGCGCTTACGGCGTCTGGGTCGACCGCTGGCAGGCCGGCGCCGGCCTGGCGCTCGGCCTGCTCCTGCTCGGCGTGCTGGCCCTGTGGCGGCGCCGGCGCGCGGGCGTGCCCTGGCTGTCCGGCGCGCTGTTCGTCCTGCTGGCCCTGGTGGCGCTGGCGCCGATCTACCTGTTCCCGGTGAGCGACCTGCCGCCGCCGGACGGGCCGTACGCCGTGGGCCTGCGCGACTTCGAGCTGGTCGGCCGCGCGCGCCCGGGCCTGCTCGGCGCCGCGCCGGACCAGCCGCGCCGCCTGCTGGTGCGCGTCTGGTACCCGGCGCTGCCCGAGGCCGGCGCGCGGCCGCGCCACTACTTCGACGAAGCCGAGGCCGCCACCACCGCGCGCGGCTTCGGCTCCCTGTTCGGCTTCCCGCCGCTGCTGGCCCACCTGCGCCACGTGCGTACCAACGCCTACGAGGATGCGCCGCTGCGGCGCGAGGCCGGCAAGCTGCCGGTGATCTTCTTCAGCCACGGCTACACCGCCTACCCGGCCGCCGACTCGGCGCTGATGGAGGCCCTGGCCAGCCACGGCTACGCGGTCTACTCCATCCACCACAGCGGCGACTCGTCGCCGGCGGTGCTGCCGGACGGCCAGGTGCTGCCGATGGACCCGGGGCTGGCGACGCACATCCGCCACGCCCTGGAGAACGGCTTCGCCGAACCGATGGTGCGCGGCTACACGGCACAGGATCTGGACCAGCGCCTCGACGGCCAGCTGCGCACCGCCACCGAGATCGTCCCGCCGGGCAACCGCGGCATCGCCATCAGCGCGCCGGTGTGGCTGGCCGACCGCCTGTTCGTGCACGACGCGCTGCAGGCCGGCGCGGTCCCGGCCAACGTCGCCGACCTGGTGGCCGCCAGCGAGTTCGGCCGCACCGGCGAGATGGGCATGTCCTTCGGCGGTGCGGCCACCGGCGCGGTGTGCATGGTCGACCGGCGCTGCGCGGCGGCGGTCAACCTCGACGGCAGTGACTTCGACTTCGCCCCGTTCGACGCCGACCTGCCGGTGCCGCTGCTGATGTTCCATGCCGACCTGCACGGCTTCTACCGCATGCTCGGCGCGCAGCCCACGGGGCACCTGCACGCCTTCAACGACTTCTCCTTCGAGCGCTTCGAGCACGCCGGCCAGCGCCCGGACATCCACCGCCTGGTGCTCAAGGATTCGGTGCACGCGGGCTTCACCGACAACGCCCTGCTGGCGCGCCGCCCGCTGCGCGACGCGATGGCCGGCACGGCGCCGGTGGGGGTGCTGATCGGCGCGCCCAACGCTTTCGTCATCGGCTTCTTCGACCGCTACCTGCGCGGCCGCGACAGCGGCTTCCCCCAGGCCCAGCTGGAACGCTACGCCGGCTGGGTCGAGCCCCACGACAATTCGCCGGTGCGCGACTGGTGGCTGGCCAAGCCGGAGAGCGAGCGGGCGACGTGGCGGGCGCGCATCGAGGCGATGCGCGCGGAACTGGCGCGGCAGCGGGCCGCCTCCCATCCGTAGGGCGGGTGCAACCCGCGAGCCAGGCGCGCGGGTTGCGGCTAGCCCTTCGGGCGCCAGGCGCAGTAGCCCGGGCGCGGGCCGATGCGCGGATGGTTGCGGCAGGTGTCCGGGCGCTTGTCGTAGATGGTGCAGAGCCGGCTCTTGCGATCCAGGTACATGCAGTCGTTGTTGCTCATGCGGGTCAGGGTGAAGATGCCCGACTTCTGGTTGAAGCGCTCGATCAGGCCCTCCTTCTGCAGGCGCCTGGCGATGCTCTTCGCCGGCTCGCCGCGCTCGAACTCGTCGACCACGCCGATGCGGATCAGGTCGGAAAGGCGCACTTCCACTGGCAGGGTGCAGCAGGTGGACATGCAACTGGTGCACATGTCCTTGTTGTACTTGCTCCAGGTTTCGATGCGATCGATATCCGCGGCGGCGATCAGTTGCGGTCTCATGTCGGGCTCGGTGGCGGCGTTGGCAGGCGCGCGATGATAACGACCGGGCGGACTTTGTGAAGCCGTTCCCGCTCGGCGGCTTTGTAATCTTTGGCTTACAAAGCGTGCCGGCGAACGCTGCTATCAGACTGCCAGCTGCAGGATTAATCTCGCTTTCAAGGACTTAGCGCAGGAAGCGCACCGAAATAACAGGGACATGAAGGAATCGTTCGCCAGGATGGCGCACGGATCAAGGATGTCAGGAACCAGTCTGCAGAACCCCGCGCAAGCGGGGTTTTTTCTTTTCCGCGTCAGGCATTGCCCTTCACCACGTCCTCCAGCAGCGCGCCCAGCAGGTCCAGCGTCGGTTGCTGGCGCTGGGCGTCGCGGAACACCAGGCCGACCCGCAGCGGCACCCGCGGCTCGCTGATCGGCTTCCACAGCAGCCCCTGGTTGGCGTGCAGCTGGCGCGCGCGGCCCGGCAGCACGGTGGCCAGGCCGGCCGAGTGGGGCAGGCTGTCGAGGATGCCGCTCATGTGGTTGAGCTCGGCCTGCACGTGGGGCCGGCGGCCGAGCAGGGCCAACTGCTCCTGCCAGATCTGCCGCACGCGGAATTCCTCGCCGAGCAGCAGCATGGGCTGCTCCGCCGCCTGGGCCAGCGACACCTTCCTGAACTCGCGCAGCGCATGCTCCGGCGGCACCACCAGCTGCAGCTCGTCCTCGTACAGCTCCAGGCTGTGCAGGCCCGGCTGGCGCGGCGGCAGGAAGCCGATGCCGATGTCCAGGCTGCCGCTGAGCAGGCGCCGCTCGATGTCCAGGCCGGACAGCTCGTAGATCTGCACCACCAGCTGCGGCTGGGCGGCGCGCAGTTTCTCCAGCAGATGCGGGACCAGGCTGGCGTTGACCGTCTGCAGCACGCCGATGGCCAGGCTGCGTGGCGCCCGCCCGCGGAAGGCGCGCAGGGCGTCGCGGGCGCGCTCCAGGCCGTCGAGCAGGGGCAGCGCGTGGCCGTACAGGGTGTGCGCGGCGAGGGTCGGCAGCAGGCGCTTGCCACTGCGCTGGAACAGCGCCACCTCCAGGTTCTGCTCCAGCTGGCGGATCTGCTGCGACAGCGCCGGCTGCGACAGGCTCAGGCGTTCGGCGGAGCGGCCGACATGGCCTTCTTCGTAGAGGGCGACGAAGTAGCGCAGCTGGCGAAAGTCCATGGCGGTTTTCCTAAAATCGATAAGTGAAGCTTATCAATGAAGCTGCTAAATCGAAATGTCGTCGCACCCGGCTGCTCCCTATCATTTGCTCCATCTACAGCGCTACCGGGGTGGCGAAAGGCAAATGGCGAAGGCGGAAGTGGCGGGGTTATTCATAGGAAAAGCCGTGGATGAGGGGCGTGGCTACCTCAGCGCGCTGGACAAGCTGCCGGCGGCCGCCGAAGTCTGGCTCGGCCCGTTGGGGCTGGAGGGCGACGAGCAGGGCGACAGCCGCCACCACGGCGGCCCCGAGCGGGCCGTGCACCTGTACCCCGCCGAGCACTACGCCTACTGGCGCGAGCGCTACCCGCAGGTGGCCTGGCAGCGCCCGGCCTTCGGCGAGAACCTGGCCAGCCGTGGCCTGCTGGAGAGCCAGGTGTGCATCGGCGACCTGTTCCGCTGGGGCGACGCCCTGCTGCAGGTCAGCCAGCCGCGCTCGCCCTGCTACCGTCTCGCCGAGCGCTGGGCGCTGCCCGGCTTGGCCCTGGAGATGCAGGACAACGGCCTGTGCGGCTGGTTCTTCCGCGTGCTGCGCCCGGGCTGGGTCGGTGCGGCCCTGCCGCTGGAGCTGGTGCAGCGCAGCCACCCGGGCCTGAGCGTGGCCCAGGCGATCCGCAGCTACTTCCAGTTCCCCCTGGAGCGGGGCGGCCTGCAGCAGCTGCTGGCCTGCCAGGCGCTGTCCGAGCGCTGGCGCCACAGCGTGGCGCGGCGGCTCGCCAGCGGCCAGCTGGAGGACTGGCGCAGCCGCCTGGAGGGCCCGGCGCGTCCGGTGCTGAGCGCATGAACGACTACCTGATCCAGCTGCACCGCGACGGCCGTCTGTGGGCCGAGCTGACGGTCGGCGCCGCGCGCCTGGACGAGGTGCGCGGCGAACTGGCCGACCGTTTCCCCGCCGCCGAGGGCTTCGCCCTGCGCGTGCAGCAGCGCCGCGAGCAGCGGCGCATCGTCGAGTGCGGCCCGGACGGCATCCGCCTGCTCGGCGTCCACTATCACTACCTGGAGTACCCCGATGCGTGATGACTGGTCCCGCGACCGCCTGATGAACACCGTGCAGCGCCCCGAGCAACTGTTCGTGCGCGGTCAGGGCTCCTGGCTGTGGGATGCGGACGGCCGCTCCTACCTGGACTTCACCCAGGGCTGGGCGGTCAACAGCCTGGGCCACAGCCCGGTGGCGCTGGTCGAGGCGCTGCACCGCCAGGCCCGCCTGCTGATCAACCCGGGCCCGGCCTACTACAACGGCGGCATGCTCGAGCTGGCCGGGCGCCTGTGCCAGGCCACCGGCAGCGACCAGACCTACTTCCTCAACAGCGGCGCCGAGGCCAACGAGGGCGCGATCAAGCTGGCGCGCAAGTGGGGCCAGCTGCACAAGGGCGGCGCCTATCGCATGGTCACCGCCGTCAACAGCTTCCACGGGCGCACCTTCGGGGCCATGTCTGCCTCCGGCAAGCCGGCCTTCCAGGCGCTGTACGAGCCCAAGGTGCCGGGCTTCTGCAAGGTGCCCTACAACGACCTGGCGGCCCTCGACGCGGCGCTCGCGGACGACGTGGTGGCGCTGATGCTGGAGCCGGTGCAGGGCGAGGCCGGGGTGCTGCCGGCGGAGCTGGACTACCTGCAGGGCGCCGAGCGACTGTGTCGCGAGCGCGGCATCCTGCTGATCCTCGACGAGGTGCAGACCGGCGTCGGCCGCTGCGGCAGCCTGCTGGCCGAGGAACTCTACGGCGTGCGCGCCGACGTCATCACCCTGGGCAAGGGCCTCGGCGGCGGCGTGCCGCTGGCGGCGCTGCTGGCCCGCGGCAACGCGTGCTGCTTCGAGCCGGGCGAGCAGGGCGGCACCTACCACGGCAACGCGCTGATGACGGCCGCCGGCCTGGTGGTGCTGGATGCCGTGCTGGAGCCCGGCATGCTGGAACAGATACGCACCGTGGGCCAGCAACTGCGCGACGGCCTGGCGCGGATCGGCCGCCGCTTCGGCGCCGGCGTCCCGCGCGGGCACGGCCTGCTGCTGGGCCTGCCCCTGGCCGCCGACAACGCCGCCCAGGTGGCCCGCGCGGCCCTGCGCGAAGGGCTGCTGATCAACGCGCCGCAGCCCGGCGTGCTGCGCTTCTCGCCGGCGCTGACGGTGAGCCCGGGCAACATCGAAGAAATGCTGCGGCGCCTGCACCGGGCGCTGGAGCGCGCCTGCCGGCCGGCCAGGGAGGTGGTGTGATGCGCATCGCCATCCTGCAGCACGTGGCATTCGAGGGGCCGGCGCAGATCGGCCAGTGGCTGGACCGGCGCGGCCTGCTGGCGCGGGTGCATCACCTGCATGCCGGCGACGCCCTGCCGAGGCCGGAGGACTTCGACCTGCTGGTGATCATGGGCGGGCCGATGAGCGTGCACGACGAGGCCGAATATCCCTGGCTGGTGGCCGAGAAACGCCTGCTGCGCGAGGTGCTGGACGCCGGCAAGCGGGTGCTGGGCATCTGCCTGGGCGGCCAGCTGCTGGCCGAGGCCCTGGGCTGCGAGGTGCGCGTGGCCGACACGGCGGAGATCGGCTGGCACCTGATCGAACAGCACGCCGAGGCGCGCCGCTCGCCGCTGGGGCGGATGCTGCCGCAGCGACTGATGGCCATGCACTGGCACGGCGAGACCTTCAGCCTGCCGGCCGGCGCCATCCCGCTCTACCACTCGGCCGCCTGCGCCCTGCAGGGCTTCGTCTGGGAGGAGCGGGCGGTGGCGCTGCAATGCCACCTGGAAAGCAGCCCGGCGAGCATTGAGGCGCTGATCGCCGCTTGCCCCGAGGACCTGGAGCGCCCCGGCGCGGTTCAGGACGCCGCCACCATCCAGGCCGGCAGCGCCCATTGCGCGTCCCTCAAGGCCAGCCTGTTCCGCCTGCTCGACTACCTCAGCGGGCCCCACGCCCACCTGACCTGATTGGCGTTACCCTGCGCTCGGCCCCACTCCCGGGGCCTTTTTTATGGTTGTGTCCACGTGAGTTGCTGCACACCTTGTGGGAGCGGATTTATCCGCGAATTTCGCGGCCAATCGGAATGCCGTCCAGCCGCTCCCACAAGAGCAGAGTTACGCCTCCAACACGTAACTGGTACATGGCTTTTTTATGGCTGTTTTGTTGCACCTGACCGGCGCGACGGCCTGCTGTCGTAGGGTGCGCTGTGCGCACCGGCGTAGCCCGGATGAAATCCGGGGATGCGGTTTCTGGCCGGTTACCGAGCGTTCGGACGCTTCTGATTTCGCCCTCCCGGGCGACTCACTTTGACTCGCTGTTGCGCGGGTTGGGCTCCTTGCTCTCGATGGCTACAGGTCACGCTTCTTGAGCGCGGTGCAACCATAAGCAAGCGAAACGTTGTGCCCATGCACCAGTTAGCCAACGTCATCACTGGGTAGCTTCCGGTGCGCCGATATACTCGGTGGCTCCTCGGTGAAGCATTTCGCCTCAACGGCTCGGGAAATACTGCATGCAATGGATTTTCATGCTGGTCGGCCTGGTGCTCGGCGCACTGGTCGGAGAATCGGTGACCTCGGCCCTGCTCGGCGGGTTGATCGGCCTGGGGCTGGGCCAGGCGCTGCGGCTGCAGCAGCTGGCGGCGGAGAACGCCGGGCTGCGCCGGGAGCTGAAGGGCTTCGCCGAGCGTTTCGAGCACGGCACCACGGCCCTGTACGAGCGGCTGGTGAAGCTGGAAAGCGGCCGGCCGGCGACGGCGGCGCCTCCGGCTCCCGAGGCGCCGCCGGTGGCCGAAGCTGTGCCGCCTGAGCTGGAACCGGAGATCGCGCCCGCGCCCGAGTCCATGCCGGACGAACTGGTCTGGGAGCTGCCGGAGCTTCAGCAAGCGACACCAGCCCCGGCCTCCATCGAAGCCGCGCCGCCTGCCGCTCACGTTCCCACGCCGCCGCCGACTCCTCCGCGCCGCCCCGAACCCCGTCCCGCGAAGCCGCGCGAGCCGTCGCCCATCGAGCGTGGAATCGCCTTGGCCAAGGCCTGGCTGCTGGGCGGCAACACCGTGCTGCGGATCGGCGTAGTGCTGCTGTTCCTCGGCCTGGCCTTCCTCCTGCGCTACGCCACCGAGGGCATGGAAGTGCCGGTGGCGCTGCGCTATGCGGGCGTGGCAGCGAGCGCCATCGCCCTGCTGGGCCTGGGCTGGTGGTTGCGCCGGCGCAACCCGAACTACGGCCTGATGCTGCAGGGCACCGGCATCGCCGTGCTGTACCTGACGGTGTTCGCCGCCATGCGCCTGCACCCGCTGCTCGACCCGAAGATGGCCCTGGGCCTGCTGGTGCTGGTCACCGCCTTCTCGGCCATCCTGGCGGTGGCGCAGAACGCGCTGGGCCTGGCGGTGGCGGCGGCCCTCGGCGGCTTCGTCGCGCCGATCCTCACCTCCACCGGCAGCGGCAACCATGTGGCGCTGTTCTCCTACTTCGTCCTGCTCAACGCCGGCATCCTCGCCATCGCCTGGTTCAAGGCCTGGCGCCTGCTCAACCTGGTCGGCTTCGTCGGCACCTTCGGCATCGGCTTCGCCTGGGGTTTGCGCTCCTACACGCCGGAATTGTTGTGGAGCACCGAACCCTTCCTGGTGCTGTTCTTCCTGATGTACGTGGCCATCGGCCTGCTGTTCGCCCGGCGCAAGCTGCGCGAGGCGGCCGACGCGCCCGAGGGACGCGACGAGCTGCTGCGCTGGTCACGCGGGCGCGCCGACTACATCGACGGCACCGTGCTGTTCGGCCCGCCGCTGGTGGGCTTCGGTCTGCAGTACGCGGTGGTCCAGCATATCGAGCTGGCCGCCGCCTTCAGCGCCCTGGCCCTCGGCCTGTTCTACCTGAGCCTGGCGCGTGTGCTGCGCGGGCGCAACGTGTTGCTGCTGACGGAAACCTGCCTGGCCCTGGGCGTGGTGTTCGGCACCCTGGCGATCCCGCTGGGCCTCGATGCGCGCTGGACCTCCGCCGCCTGGGCGGTGGAGGGCGCCGGCATCTATTGGCTGGGCCTGCGCCAGGGCCGGCCGCTGGCCCGCGCCTTCGCGCTGCTGCTGCAGCTCGGCGCGGCGCTGGCCTTCCTCGGGCAGCTGGACATCGGCCGCGACACCCTGCTGGACGGCGCGCCGCTGGGGGCACTGATGCTCGGCGCGGCGCTGCTGTTCACCGGGTGGCAGCTGCGCTGTGCGCCGGCCGAGGCCAGCCGCGACTGGGAGCGCGCCGGCCTGCCTTGGCTGGCGGTGGCGGGTCTTTCCTTCCTCTATCTGATCGCGCCGCTGTGCCTGGGGGCCGAGGGCACGGCCATCGCCTGGGCGCTGGCCGGCCTGGCGACCCTGTTCGCCGGCCTGCGCCTGCAGGCGCGCAGCTTCCTGTTCACCGCCTTCGCCGTGCAACTGCTGGGCGGGTGCGTGTTCCTCGTTCAGATGCAGGGCGGCGGCCTGGGTGATTCCGGCGCGCTGCATTCCGGCTGGCGCGGCCTGCTGGTGTGTTCGCTGATCGGCCTGGCGCTGGTGGCCGGCATGCTGATCGCCGTGCGCGACCGGCTGGTGAGCCAGGACGTGCGGCTGATGCGCGGCCTGTCGCTGGTCATGCTGGTCGGCCTGCTGTTCGTCAATCTGGCCGTGCTGTTCGTGCTGCCCTGGCGCAGCGCTGCGGCGGTCTGGGCCGGCAGCGGTTTGCTGATCATCTGGCTCAGCCTGCGCCTGCAACTGCGCGCCAGCTTCCTGTTCGGCCTGCTGCTGCAGGTGGTCGGCGGCGTCGCCTTCCTGGCCGCCAGCCCGCTGCTGCTCGGCCAGTTGCCGAGCGAGGGGCTGCGTCCGCTGGCCCATGCCGGCTTCTGGGCACCGCTGGTGCTGGCGCTGGCCGCCCAGGTCGGCGCCTGGCGTCTGCGCCACGTGCTGCTGCGCCAGCAGGCCGGGGCGCTGGGCAGCCTGAGCCTGCAACGCCTGTCTCAACTGCTGCTGGCCTGGGGCGCCGGCTGGTGGGCGCTGGCCCTGACCAGCGAGGTGCTGCGCTTCGCCGACCCCGCGTGGCAGGGCGCCGCGCTGCTCGCCCTGGCCGCGCTCAGCACGGGGCTGTGGAGCTGGCTGGCCGGGCGCCTGCGCTGGCGTTCCCTGGCGCTGCTCTGCCTGCTGCTGGTGCCGGCGGCGGTGGTCATCCTGCTGCACCTGGCGCATCGCACCTATCATCCGGCGGCCGGCTTCGGCTGGCTCGGCTGGGGCCTGGTGTTCGCCGCTCACCTGTGGTCGCTAAGGCGCCTGGACGGCCTGCTGCCGGCGGGGCCACGCCGCGCCGCCCATGTGCTCGGCTGCTGGCTGGTGCTCGGCGTGCTGGCGCTGGAGCTGCGCTACGGGCTGATGCTGCTGGCTGAGCACTACAACGCCTGGCGCTGGCTGGGCTGGGCCGTGCTGCCGAGCCTGTTCCTCCTGGCGATGGCCGCGCCGCGCGCCTGGCCCTGGCCGGTGGCTGCCTACGCACGCGAGTACCGGGTGCTGGCCGCGGCGCCGCTGGCGGCGCTGATGCTCGGCTGGATCTGGCTGGCCAACGTCGCCAGCGACGGCAGCGCCGAACCGCTGCCCTACCTGCCGCTGTTCAACCCGCTGGAGCTGGGCATGCTGCTGGTGCTGCTGGCGGTCTACGCCTGGTTGCGCCGTGGCCTGCCGCAACTGGGGCTGGCCGCGCACGGCGAGCGCATCGCCCAGGCCGTGGTCGGCGCCACGCTGTTCGCCGTGCTCACCGCCGCCGTGTTCCGCGCCGCCCACCATTGGGGTGGCGTGCCCTATGAGTTGGATGCGCTGCTCGACTCGATGCTGGTGCAGGCCGGCCTGTCCATCGTCTGGACCCTGATCGCCCTGCCGCTGATGATCCTCGGCCACCTGCGCGGCCGCCGCGAGCTGTGGCTGCTGGGCGCGGCGCTGATCGCCGTGGTGGTGGCCAAGCTGTTCTTCGTCGAGTTGGGCAACCGCGGCGGCCTGGAGCGCATCGTCTCCTTCATCGGCGTCGGCGTGCTGCTGCTGGTGGTCGGCTACTTCGCCCCGCTGCCGCCGCGCAAGACCGAATCCCCACAGGTGACCTCATGAACAAGTCCATCCTCTGCCTGCTCGCCCTGCTGGCGACGCCCTGGCTCCAGGCCGCCCAGACCACCCAGGTGCCGCTGCGCCTGGAGGGCGAGGGGCCTTGGTATCGCCTGGAGGTGCCGTTCGGCCTGCAGCTGGCCGCCAGCCATGCCGACCTGCGCGACCTGCGGGTGCTCAACGCCGAGGGCGAGGAACTGGCCTACGCGCTGACCCTGGGCAGCGCCCGTCCCGAGGAGAGGCGCGTCGAGGCGGCGGTGAAATGGTTCCCCCTGCGCGGGCCGGCCGATGCCCCGGCGGCGCCGGCCATCCGCGTGCAGCGCGGTACCACCGGCACCTTGGTGGAAGTGGCGCCGGAATCGGCCGGGGAGGGCGAGCAGGTGCTGCGCGGCTGGCTGCTGGACGCCAGCGCCTTCGACCAGCCCCTGCACCGCCTGCGGTTGGACTGGAGTACCGAGCAGGAAGGCTTCCAGCGCTTCTCCATCGAGGCCAGCGACGACCTGCAGCACTGGCGGCCATGGGACGACGGGCAGATCGCCCGCCTGAGCTTCGCCGACGAGCGCGTCGAACAGCGCGAGGTGCCGCTGCCGGGGGCCAAGGCCCGCTATCTGCGCCTGCTCTGGCAGGCCCCGCGACAGGCGCCGGCGCTGCTCGACGCGCGCCTGGTGAGCGTTGAGCGGCGCGACCAGGGGCCGGCGCTGGCCTGGTCCGCGCCGCTGGTGCCGGCCTCGGCCAAGGCCGGTGAATACAGTTGGGAACTACCGCTGGCGCTGCCCCTGAAACGCATCCGCGTGGAGCTGCCGGCGGGCAACGTGCTGGCCCCGGTCAGCCTGGCGGCGCGGCGCGCCGGCACGCTGGAGTGGCAGCCCCTGGCGGCCGGCCTGCTCTATCGCCTGCCGGAGAACGGCAAGGAGTCGCTGCATGACGAGATCGAGTTGCCCAGCGTGCCGGTGCAGCAGTTGCGCCTGCGGGTCGATGCCCGTGGCGGCGGGCTCGGCCAGGAGGCTCCGGCCCTGCGCGTGGCGCTGAACGGAACCCAGGTGGTGTTCCTCGCCCGGGGCTCCGAACCGTACCGGCTGGCCGTCGGCGACGCCTCGGCGCGCTCGGCCGCGCTGCCGCTGGGAACGTTGATTCCTGGCTACGAGCCCGGCCGCCTGGCCAGCCTGGGAACCGCCATCGCCCCGGACACGGCGCCGGCCCCTGAGCGGGCGACCGCCAGCCAGCCGGCGTACGACTGGCAGCGCCTCGGCCTGTGGGGCGTGCTGCTGGCCGGCGTCGCCCTGCTGGGCGGCATGGCCTTCAGCCTGTTGCGCAAGCCGGAGTCGGGGGATCGCTAGAGGTCTGCGCGTATGTGGTGAATTGCGACGCAAATCACGCTAGAGTCAGGGAGGTGCCAACCGGTCGAACAACAACGATAAGGATTTTCCGATGAAGCGCATCCTGACTCCCCTGGCCGCCGCATGCCTGCTGGCCGGTGCTTCCCTCTCGCTGCATGCGTCTCCCTATTCTTCCCTGGTCGTATTCGGCGACAGCCTGAGCGATGCCGGCTGGAGCGCCGATAGCGACGGCCCTGACGGCGCCACCACGCGCTTCACCAACCGCACCGGCCCGACCTACCTGCCGGGCGAAGCCTTCGGCCCGGTCGCGCCGATGATCCTGGGTGAGCGGCTGGGCCTCGACGACGCCGGCCTCGCCTCGGCGAACGCCGGTGGCAACAACTGGGCGGTAGGTGGCTACCGCACCGACCAGATTCTCGACTCGATCAACAGCGCCGACGGCTACCTCGCCTCCGTTGGCGGACGTGCCGACCCGAATGCCCTGTACTACCTGACCGGCGGCGGCAACGACTTCCTCCAGTTTCGCGTGACCAGCCCGGAGACGGCCCAGGCCGCGGCCGGGCGCCTGGTCGACAGCCTGCAGACCCTGCAGCAGTCCGGCGCCCGCTACATCATGGTCTGGCTGCTGCCGGACGTAGGCAAGACCCCGGCCATCTCCACCACCTCGCTGGCGGACACCGTCTCCCAGCTCGGCCTGGCCTACAACGACGAGCTGGTCCGCCTGCTGCCGACGGTGGATGCTCAGGTGATCCCGCTGAACGTGCCGCTGATGCTCTCGGAAGTGCTGGCCAACCCCGGGCAGTACGGCCTGGCGACCGACCAGAACCTGATCGGCACCTGCTTCGACGGCTGCTCCACGCCGAACCCGGTCTACGGCCTGAACGGCACCAACCCCGACCCGACCAAGCTGCTGTTCAACGATGGCGTGCACCCCACCATCGCCGGCCAGATGCTGATCGCCGACTACGCCCATTCCCTGCTGGCCGCCCCCTGGGAGGTCAGCCTGCTGCCGGAAATGGCCCACGGCACCCTGCGCTCCCACCAGGACCAGCTGCGCGCCCAGTGGCTGGCGGACTGGGAAGCCTGGCAGGCGGTCGGCCAGGTGCGCACCTTCATCAACGCCGGCGGCCAGCGGCAGAACTACGACATCCATGGCGGCGACGCCGACGGCAACGGCTACAGCCTCAACCTCGGCGCCAGCTACCGCCTCGACGACGCCTGGCGCATCGGCCTGGCGGCGGGGCTCTACGAGCAGGGCCTGGAGGTCGGCGCCGGCGATTCCGACTACGACCTGCGCAGCTACCTCGCCACCGCCTTCGCCCAGTACCAGCACAACCGCTGGTGGGGCGAGCTGGCCGCCAGCGTCGGCTACCTGGACTACCACGACCTCGACCGCCAGTTCGCCCTGGGCACCTCCACCCGTCGCGAGAAGGCTGACACCGACGGCGACCTGTGGAGCCTGAGCGCCCGGGTCGGCTACGACATCGCCCAGAGCAGCGACAGCCCCTGGCACCTCAGCCCGTTCGTCAGCGCCGACTATGCGAGGGTCGAGGTGGACGGCTACGCCGAGGACGGCCTGAGCGCCACCGCGCTGAACTTCGGCGACCAGAAACGCACCTCCAAGCGCCTCGGCGTCGGCCTGCAGGGCCTGTTCGACCTGAGCCAGCAGACCCGCCTGTTCGGCGAACTGGCGCTGGAGCGCGAGTACGAGGACGACGCCGGCGATGTGGACATGTCCCTGCGCAGCCTGCCGACCATCGGCTACACCCTGGAAGGCTACACGCCGGACGACAAGACCTGGCGCGCCAGCTTCGGCGTCAGCCACCAGATCGCGCAGGGCCTGGCGGTGCGCGGCGCCTACACCTACCGCGACGCCGACGACAGCGACCAGCATGGCGTCAACCTGTCGCTTTCCTGGGACCTGTAAGCGCTCTATCCCGCGGCCCCGCAACGGGGCCGCGTTCTTGAACTTCCCCCGTGTCGCCATCCTCTCATCTGCTGTCGGGCACGGCAGAGGCGCCCGAGCCCGCAAAGGGTTAAACTGCCGCCGATTTTTCCACGCCTCCGGAGCCCCTCCATGTCGCGCGTCACCCTCAGCCGCTACCTCATCGAACAGACCCGCAGTCACAACACGCCGGCCGACCTGCGCTTCCTCATCGAGGTGGTGGCGCGTGCCTGCAAGGAAATCAGCCACGCCGTCTCCAAGGGCGCGCTCGGCGGCGTGCTTGGCAGCATGGATACCGAGAACGTCCAGGGCGAGGTGCAGAAGAAGCTCGACGTGATCTCCAACGAGATCCTGCTGGAGGCCAACGAGTGGGGCGGCCACCTGGCCGGCATGGCTTCCGAGGAGATGGACAACGCCTACCAGATTCCCGGCAAGTACCCGAAGGGCGCCTACCTGCTGGTGTTCGACCCGCTGGACGGCTCCAGCAACATCGACGTCAACGTCTCGGTCGGCACCATCTTCTCCGTGCTGCGCTGCCCGGACCAGCACCTGAGCCAGAACGACAGCCTCAACGAGCAGGCCTTCCTGCAGCCGGGCACCCAACAGGTCGCCGCCGGCTACGCCATCTACGGCCCGCAGACAATGCTGCTGCTGACCCTGGGCGATGGCGTCAAGGGCTTCACCCTGGACCGCGAACTGGGCAGCTTCGTGCTCACCCACGACAACATCCGCGTGCCGGAGAGCACCGCCGAGTTCGCCATCAACATGTCCAACCAGCGCCACTGGGAAGCCCCGGTCAAGCAATACGTGGACGAACTGCTGGCCGGCAAGGAAGGCCCGCTGGGCAAGAACTACAACATGCGCTGGATCGCCTCCATGGTGGCTGACGTGCACCGCATCCTCACCCGCGGCGGCCTGTTCATGTACCCGCGCGACGCCCGCGAGCCGGAGAAGCCGGGCAAGCTGCGCCTGATGTACGAGGCCAACCCCATGTCCTTCATCATCGAGCAGGCCGGCGGCGCCGCCACCAACGGCCACCAGCGCATCCTCGACATCCAGCCGGACTCCCTGCACCAGCGCGTGGCGGTATTCCTCGGCTCGAAGGAAGAAGTCGAGCGCGTCACTGGCTACCACAAGGCCTGAACCATGAGCGCCTGGCAGCCGCTGCTGGACTGGTGGTTCGGCGACGCCGCAAGCGCCGGCGAGGTGGCGGCCCGGCGCAACGGACTGTGGTTCGGCTACCGCCCCGAGCAGGATGAGGAAGCCCGCCTTCGCTTCGGCGACCCCTGCTCCGAGGCGCAGGCCGGCGGCCTGCGGGACTGGACCGGGCAGGCGCAGGGCCGGCTGGCGCTGATCCTGCTGCTGGACCAGCTACCGCGCATGATCCACCGCGGCACCCCGCAGGCCTTCGCCGGCGACGAGCGGGCCAGGGCGCTGCTGGATGAAGGCCTGGCCCTGGGCTTCGACGCCGAACTCGTGCCCATCCAGCGGGTGTTCGCCTACCTGGTGCTGGAGCACGCCGAGGACCTCGCCCTGCAGGACCAGGCCGTCGCCCGCTTCACCGCCCTGCGCAACCAGGCGCCGGCCAGCGAGCACGAACTGTTCGGTAACTATCTGGACTTCGCCGAGCGCCACCGCGAGGTGATCCGCCGCTTCGGCCGCTTCCCCCACCGCAACGCGATCCTCGGCCGCCCGTCCACGCCCGAGGAACTGGCCTTCCTCGAACAACCGGGTTCGCGCTTCTGAAGCGGCGCAAGCGCGAACTGTGAACCGCCGCGGAGGCCGGAGGGGCGCAATCGGACGCATCCTGTGGCAAGCTCGGCGGCAGTCTGGTCCGTTCTGGAGTCACCTCATGTCGCTGCGCCACTACGCCGTACTCGCCGCCTGTGTCCTGCTCGCCGCCTGCAGCAAGATCAACCAGGAAAACTATTCCAAGCTCAAGGCCGGCATGGCCAAGAGCGAAGTGGAGAGCCTGCTCGGCAGCCCCACCGAATGCTCGGGGGCCATCGGCCTGACCAGCTGCACCTGGGGCGACGAGAAGAGCTTCATCAGCGTCCAGTTCGCCGCCGACAAGGTAGTGATCTTCTCCGGCCAGGGGCTCAAGTAACTTTCCCGCTCCTTCGGCGGCGCCCGCGGTCGAATCCGCATACGCCGAAGGAGAACCCCATGCGCGCCATCCTGTTCCTGCTGCTGTTTCTCGCCCTGGCCGGCTGTGCCGGCTCCGGCGCCCCGGATGGCCCGCCGCGCACCGCCGGCGCGGTGGACCTGCAGCGCTACCAGGGCACCTGGTACGAACTGGCGCGCCTGCCGATGTTTTTCCAGCGCGCCTGCGTCGCCTCCGAGGCGCACTACCGCCTGCGCGAAGACGGCGCGGTGGCGGTGACCAACCGCTGTCGCACCGCGGAGGGCACATGGAAGGAGGCGCGCGGCGAGGCGACGCTGCAACGGTCGGAGCGCACGGACAAACTGTGGGTGCGCTTCAACAACTGGTTCAGCAACCTCTTCCCGACCCTGGCCAGGGGCGACTACTGGGTGCTCTACCTCGACGCCGACTACAGCGTCGCCCTGGTGGGCCATCCCGACCGCGACTACCTGTGGTTGCTGTCGCGCACGCCGCAGGTCTCGTCCGAGACGCGCGAGCGTCTGCTGGCCGAGGCCCGCGCGCGTGGCTACGACACCTCGGAGCTGATCTGGCGCGCCGACTAGCGCTTGCTGCGCAGTTTCACCGTGATCCGCGTATCGCCGCTGCCATGCTCGAACAGGCAGCGCAGCGGCGTCGGCTGGCCGTTCACCAGGGACGGATTGGTCGAGAAGCCCACCGGCTCCCGTGGCACGCCGCGCCGGCTGAGCGCCAGCTCGCCGTCGCCGTCCAGATCCTGGAACAGTTGCACGGCGTAGCGCCCGGGCGGCAGGTCGCGCAGCTGCAGCTCGGCCTCGCCGCCCTGGATCAGGTGCAGCACGCGGGTGTCCCAGTCCGGCTGGTCGGCGAGCACCAGGGCCAGGTGCACGGGGGCATCGCCCTGGCGGCCCTCGACGTCGATCAGGATGTCCCCGGCGACGGCCTGTGAACTGACGAACAGTAGGGCCAGAAGGCGCGGCCAGGTTACGGTTTGAAGAATTCGCTGTGGCATAATTCGACCCATTTTGCAGGGAATCGGCAGCGGATGCGTCAGGTTTTGGTAGTCCACTTCTCACAAACCGGCCAACTGGATCGCCTGGTCCGGTCGGTATGCGCGCCGCTGGAGAAAACCGCCGGCGTGCAGGTGGACTACCTAGAGCTGCAACCGGAGCGCCCCTTTCCCTTCCCATGGCCCTTCCTGGGCTTCTTCCGCATCTTTCCCGAGACGGTGCTGATGCGCCCCGAGCCGTTGCAACCGCTGCGGGTGGACGCGGACAAGCGCTATGACCTGGTGATCCTCGCCTACCAAGTCTGGTTCCTCTCGCCGTCGCTGCCGGTGACCAGCTTCCTCGCCTCGCCGGAGGCGGCCCGGTTGCTCCGCGATACGCCGGTGGTGACCCTGATCGGCTGCCGCAACATGTGGCTGATGGCTCAGGAAAAGGTCAAGGCGCGCCTCGCCCAGCTCGGCGCGCGGCTGGTGGACAACATCGCTCTGACCGACGCCTGCGGCACCGCCGCGAGCTTCCTGGCCACCCCGCTGTGGATGTTCACCGGTCGGCAAAAACCCTACTCCTGGGTGCCGCGCGCCGGCATCGAGGACGGCGAGATCGCTGCCGCCAGCCGCTTCGGCGAGGCCATGGCGCAGCGCCTGAGTGCCGATGAGACGCCCATCACCGAACCCATGCTCAAGGGCCTCGGCGCCGTGCGCGTCGACGAGAAACTGATCGGCAGCGAGAAGGTCGGTAACCGCAGCTTCCAGCTGTGGAGCCGCCTGCTCTCGGCCCTCGGCCCCCAGCAGAGTGTCCGCCGTGGCGCCGGCCTGGTGTTCTACATCGTCTTCCTGATCTGCCTGATCATCACCGTGGTGCCGCTCGGCGCCCTGCTCAAGAAACTGCTGGCTCCGCTGTCCAGGGATCGGACTCTGCGTGAAAAGGCCTACTTCGCCGGCCCGTCCGGCGAGTGAAGTGACCCGAGGAATTCAACGTGGCCAATCCCGTCTTCATCAATCGCATCAGCGCCTACCTGCCCTTCGATCCGGTCGACAACGAACAGATGGAGGAGCGCCTCGGCCTGGTCGGCGGGCGCCCATCGCGGGCGCGCCGACTGGTACTCAAGCGCAACGGTATCCAGAACCGGCACTACGTGATCGACCCGGCCAGTGGCGAGCCGGCGATGAACAACGCACAGATCAGCGCGGCCGCCATCCGCGGCCTGGCCGGCCCGGGCTTCGAACTGGACGCGCTGGACTGCCTGGTGGCCAGCACCTCCTCCCCCGACCAGACCATGCCCGGCCACGCGGTGATGGTACATGGCGAGCTGGGCAGCCCGCCCGGCGAGGTGGTGACCACCGCCGGCATCTGCCTGTGCGGCATGACCGCGCTGAAATACGCCTGGCTCAGCGTGGCCAGCGGCGAGAGCCGCAACGCCGTGGCCTGCGGCTCGGAAGTCGCCTCCACCCTGATGCAGGCGCGCAACTTCGACGCCGAGTACGAGCGCCGCGCCGGCGAGCTGGAGAACCACCCGGAGATCGCCTTCGAGAAGGACTTCCTGCGCTGGATGCTCTCCGACGGCGCCGGCGCCGTCTGGCTGCAAGGGCAACCCAACCCGAGCGGGCTGAGCCTGCGCATCGACTGGATCGACATCCTCTCCTTCGCCGACCAGATGCCGCCGTGCATGTACGCCGGCGCCGAGATGGAAGAGGGCGCGCTGACCGGCTGGAGCCGCTTCGACGCCGACGAGCGCAGCCGCCGCTCGGTGATGGCGATCAAGCAGGACGTCAAGCTGCTCAACGACAACATCGTGCGCATCACCGTGGTCGAGGCGCTCAAGCGCATCCTGCGCAAGCGCGAACTGCGCGCCGCCGACATCGACCACTTCCTGCCGCACTACTCCTCCGAATTCTTCCGCGAGCGCCTGGCCGAGGGCCTGGCCGAGGCCGACCTGCCGATCCCCCAGGAGCGCTGGTTCACCAACCTGACCAGCAAGGGCAACACCGGCGCGGCCTCGATCTTCATCATCCTCGAGGAACTGTTCAACGGCGGCCGCCTGCGCCGTGGCGAGCGCCTGCTCTGCTACGTGCCGGAGAGCGGCCGCTTCTCCAGCGCGTTCATGCATCTGACGGTGGTCGGCGATGAAGCTTGACGAAGTGCCCCAGGACCACAGCTCCACCTACGGTGGCCACAGCAAGCTGGTCTACGCGGTGGACGAACAGGGCCACTACCAGCGCGCGCAGAGCGACGGCTGGGAGACCGAGGCCTACGCCACCCAGCTGGCGGTGGCCGAGCTGGAAGCCCAGGAAGCCGAGGCCGAGGCGGCCTGGCGGCGCGGCGAGGCGTCGCCGCTGAAATGCCTGATGTACCGCTACCGCCTGGACGAACCGGCGCTGGCGCAGATCACCGGTCTCTGGCAGTGGCGCATCCGTCGTCACTTCCGCCCGGCCGTCTACCGGCGCCTGAACGCCGCCATCCTCGCCCGATACGCCGAAGCTTTCGGCCTGCCGGTGGAACAACTGATCGGCTACCAGAAGGCCCCGGCATGAGCAGCTTCGAACCGCTTTTCCAGCACCGCCAGAGCGCCCACTGCGAAAGCGGGGTGATGGCCAGCCTGCTGACCCACGCCGGCCTGCCGATGAGCGAGCCGATGGCCTTCGGCCTGGCCTCGGGCCTGGCCTTCGCCTACCTGCCCATCGTCAAGCTCGGCGGCATGCCTCTGATCGCCTACCGCATGCCGCCCCGGCACCTGATCAAGACCCTGAGCAAGCGCCTCGGCGCGCGCCTGCACAGCCGCACCTTCGGCAACCCGGAAGAGGGCCGTCGCGCCCTCGACGCGCTGCTCGACCAGGGGCGACTGGCCGGCCTGCAAAGCTCGGTGTTCTGGCTGCCGTACTTCCCGCCGGAAATGCGCTTCCACTTCAACGCCCACAACCTGCTGGCCTACGGCCGCGACGGCGACGAATACCTGATCAGCGACCCGGTGTTCGAAGAGCCGGTGCGCTGCGCCAGCGCCGACCTGCAGAAGGCGCGCTTCGCCAAGGGCGCGCTGGCGGCCAAGGGCCTGATGTACTGGCTCGACGACGTGCCTCGGGAACAGGACTGGGACAAGCTCATCCGCCAGGCCGTACTGGCCACCACCCGCATCCTCGACGGCATGCCACTGCCCTGGATCGGCATCCGCGGCATCCGCCACCTGGCCACCCAGGTGGAAAAGCTCGACCCCACCCAGACCAAGTACAACCGCCTCTACCTCACCCACATCGTGCGCATGCAGGAAGAAATCGGCACCGGCGGCGCCGGCTTCCGCTTCATGTACGCCAGCTTCCTGCAGGAAGCCGGCGAAAAGCTCGGCGCCCCCGACCTGGCCGAAGCCTCGACCCGCCTCACCGCCATCGGCGACGACTGGCGCCAGTTCGCCTCCGCCTGCGTCCGCGCCAGCCGCAGCAAGGGCGAAACCCCGGACTTCCGCCCCATCGCCGAACGCCTGCGCGGCATCGCCGGGCAGGAGCGGGTGTTGATGAAGGAGTTGGGGGCTTGGAGCAGGCGTAAGGGCTGACCGCCACAGGGTTGCGGCGGGAGCGAGCCGGGCATTGCGCTCCGGGCCGCTCCCGTAGACGCCGGTCCTAGCCTTTGTTCAGCGGCGGCGTCCGCACCGGAACCTGCCGCCTCGACCCAGTCGCCTCATAGGCCGAGGCCAGGCGCAGCAGGGCCGAGTCGTCGTAGGCGCGGCCGGCGAAGGTGAGGCCTACGGGCATGCCTATATCCGCCATCACGCCCATTGGCACGGTGACGGTGGGTACGCCCAGGTGGCGGATGGCCAGGTTGCCGTTGGCGACCCAGACGCCGTTGCTCCAGGCGATATCGGCGGAGGCCGGGTTGACGTCGGCGTCCGTCGGGCCCACGTCGGCCACGGTGGGGAAGATCACCGCGTCGAGGCCCAGTTGGTCCATCCAGTCTTCCAGGTCGAGCTTGCGGGTCTTTTCCAGGCCGCGCAGGCCGTCGGGCAGCGTCGGGATCTGGTCCCAGGGCTTGATGCCGCGCTCGGCCATGCGCACGTATTCGTCCATGCCGGCGGCCAGGTCGCCTTCGCGGTTGGGCAGGGTGCCCGGATCGTGGGGGAAGATCTGCGGTCCGTCGACGTCGGCCAGGCAGTTCAGCCTGGGGTCGCCGTTGGCGCGCAGGAAGTCGTCGAAGCCCCAGGCTGACAGGTCCCACAGCTCGTCGTGCAGGAATTCCTGGGAGACGATGCCGCGGTTGAACACGGTCGGCGCGCCGGGGCGGTCGCCCTCGCAGTTGGAGACCAGCGGGAAGTCGACCTCGATCACTTCCGCCCCTGCCGCTTCGAGCGCCTGGCGTGCGGCTTGCCACAGGTCGATCACCGAGGGCCGGGTGTGGATGCGCTGGCCGGTCGGGCCGCCGATGCCCGGCGCCTCGCTGGTGCCCATGTCCGGGTCCTGGTTGATGAACATGCGCGGCACGCCGAAGCGCTTGCCGGCCAGCGCCTCGGCCGTTGCCGCCAGCGCCGGGTAGGACGCGGGGCGCACCTCGGAGGCCCTGGGGATCGGCACCCAGGGCTGCAGGCGCCACAGGTCGCCGCGGGTGTCCGGGTCGTCGGCCACCACCACGTCGAGCACCGCGAGCAGGTCGGCCATGGTGCGGGCGTAGGGCACCACCACGTCCATGGTCGGGGTCAGCGGCCAGTTGCCGCGCACCGAGATCACCCCGCGCGACGGCGTGTAGGCGCACAGGCCGTTGTTCGACGCCGGCCCGCGACCGCTCGACCAGGTTTCCTCGGCCAGGCCGAAGGCGGCGAAGCTGGCGGCGGTGGCGGTGCCGGCGCCATTGGACGAGCCCGAGGCGAAGGGCGCGGTGAGGTAGGCGGCGTTGTAGGGGCTTTCCGCGCGGCCATAGACGCCGCGCTGCATGCCGCCGTTGGCCATGGGCGGCATGTTGGTCTTGCCCAGGCAGATCGCGCCGGCCGCGCGCAGCCGCTCGATGGTGAAGGCGTCGCGTTGGGCGACCAGGTCCTTGAAGGCCGGGCTGCCGGAGGCGGCGGTCAGGCCCTTGACCAGGTAGCTGTCCTTGGCGGTGTAGGGGATGCCGTCCAGCGGGCCGAGCGTTTCGCCGCGCGCGCGGCGGGCGTCGGAGGCCCTGGCCTCGTCGAGCGCCTCGGGGTTGCGCACCACCACGGCGTTGAGCCGGGTGGGGGTGTTGGGGCCGTCGTAGGCGTCGATCCGGGCCAGGTAGGCCTGGACCAGTTCGACGGCGGTGGTGCGGCCGGATTCGAGCGCGGCGCGCAGGTCGGCGATGGAGGTTTCGGTGACTTCGATCATGCCGTCAGCTCCTGTCGCCGAGGGTGGAGGTCGTCATGGGATTCTGGGCGGTGCTCATATCGGTTCTCGCTGAGTGCGTGGCACGGCTGGCGCACGGGCCAGCGGCGCCGATGAGTCGGCGCGGTCGGCCTTCTATGATGCCGCGTATCCGGTGCCTCGCCTATGGGGCTCAGTGGAACGGACGCACCATCAGCTCCAGCCCCAGCAGCAGGAGGAACGACAGGAAGCCGCGGCGGAACAGTGCCGCGCTGATCCGCGCGCGGACCTTCTGGCCGAGCCACATGCCGGCCAGCGCGGGCAGGATGGCCAGCGTGGAAGCGCCGAGCTGGTCCTGCTGGATGAAGCCCCGGGCGGCGAGGCCGGCGGCGAGAGCGAGGGTGGAGACAGTGAAGGACAGGCCGAGCGCCTGCACCAGCTCGTCCTTGTCCAGGCGCAGCGCCTGCAGGTAGGGCACCGCCGGGATCACGAAGACCCCGGTGGCGCCGGTGATCGCCCCGGTCAGCAGACCGACGACGGGTGACAGCCATGGCTCGGCCCGCGCCTGCACCGACAGCGCCGGCGACAGCAGCGCGTAGCCGGCGTAGACGACCAGAGCGCTGCCCAGCGCCAGGCCCGACCAGCGGGCGTCGACCCGGACCAGCAGCTCCGCGCTGGCGAGGGTGCCGAGCACAATCCCCGCCATCATCGGCCACAGGCGGCGCAGCATCCGCCGGGTCTGCGGGCCGGCGAGCAACTGCCACAGATTGGTCACGAAGGAGGGCACCAGCAGCATCGCCGCGGCGGCGGCGGGCGACATCAGGTTGCCCAGCAGCGCCATGGCGACGGTGGGAAGGCCCATGCCGGTGACGCCCTTGACCAGGCCCGCAGCGAGGAAAATCAGGGTGACCAGAAAAGCAGTGGATTCGTTCATGGGCTTATTGGAGCCGGGCCGGTCCGGGCGCACAATGCGGTTTTTCCGGCGTTGCCTTCGGGTCATCCGAAGGCTGGAGGTGGAATCATGCGGCTCGACCTGGCGGACCTTTGTCTCTTCCTGTGCGTGGTGGATGCCGGCAGCATCACCCGCGGCGCCGCCGACGCGAACCTCGCGCTGGCTTCCGCCAGCGAGCGGCTGCGCAACATCGAGGCCGACGCGGGCGTCGCCCTGCTGCGGCGCCACCCGCGGGGCGTGGCGGCCACCGAGGCCGGCGAGGCGCTGGCCCATCACGCGCGCCTGATCCTGCGCCAGCAGGCGCTGCTGCGCGGCGAGCTGGAGGAGTTCGCGGTGGGCGCCCGAGGCACCCTGCACCTGTATGCCAACACCTCGGCGCTGACGGAATTCCTACCGCGCCGGCTCGCCCCGTGGCTGGCGCAGCGGCCGGACCTGCACATCGAGCTGAAGGAGCGCACCAGCGCGGAGATCGTCAGGGCCATCGACGCCGGGCTGGCCGAGGCCGGCATCGTGTCCGACGCGGTTCAGGCGGCGGGGCTGAGGCTGGAGCCGGTGGCGAAGGATCATCTGGTGCTGATCGCGCCGGCGGATCACCGTCTGGCTTCGGGCGGTGGCGTGCGCCTGGCCGAGGTGCTCGGCGAGCCCTTCGTCGGCATGGCGCCCGGCAGCGCGCTGCAGGATCACCTCGACGAGCACGCTCGGGCCGCGGGCCGGTCGCTGCAACTGCGCATCCGCATGAAGACCTTCGAGGGGCTGTGCGAGATGGTCGCCCACGGCATCGGCCTGGGCATCGTTCCTCAGGCCGTCGCCGCCCGCCACCGGCGCCGCTACGGCTACCGGGTGCTGGCCCTGGAGGAAGACTGGGCGCGTCGGCAGCTCTGCCTGTGCTACCGCGACTGGCAGGCGCTGTCGGCGCCGATGCGCAGCCTGCTCGCCTGCCTGGGCGCGGAGGCCGGCCGGCGGATAGGTTGAACCCCGTTGCGGGGTGTTCCTCGAACCTTGCGAGGCCAATGCCGGCCCGTTCGAGGTGACGTGATGACCAGCCGCGAGAAGCCGCACTAAAGACAGGTGCCCATGCCGAACCACACGCCGGTCGAGGTGGGCGAAAACATCCGGTCGGAGGACCGGCGGGACCCCGACGAGGGCAACGAGCTGGTCGCGCCGCAGGCGGAAGTCCAGCGTTAGACGTCGAGTAGCACCCAGGCGGGAGCGTGGTCGCTGGCGCGCTCTTCGCCACGCACCCAGCGGTCCACGCCGGCGTCGACCAGGCGCGGCGCCAGCGCTTCGGACAGCAGCAGGTGGTCGATGCGCAGCCCCGAGTCGCGTTGCCAGTGCTGGCGGAAGTAGTCCCAGAAGGTGTAGATGCGCTGCTCGGGGAAGCGGTGCCTGATGGCGTCGGTCCAGCCCTGGTCGAGCAGGCGCTGGTAGCAGGCGCGGCTCTCCGGCTGCAGCAGCGCGTCCTTCAGCCACGACCTGGGGTTGTAGATGTCAAGGTCGGTGGGTACCACGTTGTAGTCCCCCGCCAGCACCACGGGATGCCCGCTCGACAGCAGCGACCGGGCATGCTCGATGAGGCGCTCGAACCAGGCCAACTTGTAGTCGAACTTGGGGCCGGGCTGGGGGTTGCCGTTGGGCAGGTAGAGGCAGCCGACGATCACGCCGTGGGCCGCGGCCTCCAGGTAGCGGCTCTGGCTGTCCGAGGCGTCGCCGGGCAGTGCGCGGCGGATCTCCAGGGGTTGCATACCCTTCGCCAGTATCGCCACGCCGTTCCAGGACGGCTGGCCGCGCCAAAGGGCGCCATAGCCCGCCTGTTCCAGCGCGGCGGCAGGGAACTTGTCGTCGGCGGCCTTCAGCTCCTGCAGGCAGACGATGTCCGGCGCCTCCCGCTCGAGCCAGGTGAGCAGGGCGGGGAGCCGGGGCCGGATGCCATTGATGTTGAACGTGGCGATGCGCAGCATGCCGGCGCGGGCTCAGTCGCGCAGGCGAATGATGCCCGCTACGGGGAAGCCGGCCACGTGCACGGTGAGGTTCTCGGCGATCTGCTTGCACAGCTGTGGCGTTGCCAACTGCTCGACGGACAGGCCTTCCACGGCGAAGCGCTCGCCGGTGACCTCGTTGAGTACGGTCAGGGTGGTCATGCCATCCAGGGCGCAAGCGCAGTCGAGCCTGTAGCCGGGAATCGCGTGAGAGAAGTCGGAAACGGATGTGGTGTTCATGTCGCTCTCCAGTGCCCGATAGGAGGCACGCCCCATGACGGACAGAAGCCAGGCGAGGCGGGAAAGTTCATACGATTCCAGGGCTGGCGCGGCTCGGAACGACGGGCGGCTTCCTCGCCTTGGTTAGCGCCTGTGAGTGAAGCGCGCTTCGGCCCGCCTCCGACGCTGGCATCGGCACCACTTTTCTCGGAATGGCTTGCCTGCAATGGTGGCTGCAAGGTACATCGTCGGAAGCATGATGGCGCGTGACCGACTCAGTGAGGCGCCGTCGCCGTGGCAGAAACCTGAGATCGAATGGAGGCGGGAATGACCGGAAACACGCGCTATCTCACCGTTCTGGAATACCTGCAGCGCCAGCTGGAGGGCACACTTGGCGACGGGGACGAGACGCACATGCTGTACCCGACCGAGATCTCCAAGCTGCTGGGCTTCCGCCTAGTGGCCATCGACGAGGCCATGGCCGAGATCGAGCTGGACGCCGACGCCATCCGGCACGGCAACCAGCAGGGCACCGTGCACGGCGGCATGCTCTGCGAGCTGGCGGACGCCGCCATCGGCACGGCGCATTCGACGCTGATGAGCGAGGGCGAGAGCTTCACTAGCATCGACCTGAAGGCCACGTTCCTGCGGCCGGTGTGGCAGGACAGGCTGCGCGCCCGCGCCTGGGCGTCGCACCGGGGCAGCACCATCAGTCACTACCAGTGCGACATCCGCCGCGAGGACGGCAAGGTGGTGGCCACCGTGACCAGCGCGGTGATGACCCTGCGCGGCGAGCGCGCGCAAGGACGCTGAGGGCGGGTGCCGCCGGTACCGCTCAGGAGCCTATCGCCTCCAGGCAGAGCCAGCCGACGATCAGGAAGAACACGCCTGCCAGCACGGTGATGAGCGTCATGGTCGCCTCGATGTTGATCAGTCCCGAGGGACTGACCACGGAGCGCGTCGGCAAGTTGGATTTATTTTTTCGGCGTCGTCGCCGTCATTTGTCGTCGTAGGGCGGGTACCGATCGTCGGGCGCGCGGCGTTCCGCCCGCGGGTCCGATGCGCTGTCCGGAATGTGCGGCGGATGCGGCGGGTCGATCTGCGGGTCGCCGAGGTCCGGCGAGTCCGGGTCGAAGCCCAGTTCCGGGTCCACGTCGCGCCCGGCGGGCCCGCCGTGCTCGGGGTAGCCGGGCAGGCCGCGGGCTTCGGTCGGAGCGTCCCGTTCGGGCCACTTATCGGTGAGGGTGGTCTGTTCCTGGTTGTCAGCGTTGCCGTGGTGCGATTTCATGTTCGCCTCCGCTGCCGGGGCCGAGAGGCCGATGGCGGGTTTGCTGTCCACTCCCTGGTCATGACGGTTCGTGCATAAGGTCTGAGTCTGGTGTCGTCCGAATACCCGATATGTTTGCCGAGCGCCTTCGGCGCCTGCCTCCGGGCGTTCGCGGTGGTGTCAGGCTGTGGACGCCGGTTCCGTCGCGAAGGTTTCAGCCATCCGCTGGCCGGCTCCCCGTCGCCGGCGCTCTGCAGGTGTGGCCGCGAGCCGTGGGGGCGCCACCTCCCGTGAGAGGCTGGTGGCGGAGGCTGGTGCTGGTGGGCTGCATGCTGCTCGCCGGCGTGGCCTGCGCATCACCGGAGTGCCCGGCGCAGCGGATCGAACTGTCCAGCCAGGCGCAGATACTGGAGGACCCGGGCGGCACCCTGACCGCCGACCAGGTGCTGGCGCTGCCCGACAGCGCCTTCGTTCCCGCCACCCAGAAATTCCTGCCCCATCAGTACAGCCGCTCGGCCTTCTGGCTGCGCCTGCGCTTGCCGGGCGACTTCGCGGGCGGGTGCCCACGCTGGCTCACGGTGGGCGATCCCCGTCTTTCGGATATCCAGGTTTTCGTCCGCGAGGACGAGCAGTGGCACACGATGCGCGCCGGCGCCGAACACCCGCTGGAGCAGTGGCCCGCCGAGGCCCGCCAGCCGGCCTTCCCGCTGTCGCTGTCGGCGGACCGGGAGCTGAACCTGCTGATCCGCGTGGCCAGCAACACGGTGGTCATCATCGAACCCCGGCTCTGGTCGGAGCTGGGGTTGCTCGAGCACCGGCAGAACGGTGCCATGGCGGACGGCATGACACTGGGCATCACCCTGCTGATGGTGCCCTTCAGCTTCGTCGTCGGCTGGATCCTGCGCTCGCGGCTGCTGGTCGCCCACGCCCTGACGCTCGTCGCCTACGCGATGCTGGTCAGCGTGGTCAACGGCTACCTGGTGCATCTGCCCGCACTGCTGCCATGGTCGTGGTGGATGATGTGGGCGCTGGGGCTGATCCAGTACTGCCTGCTGCTGGTCTATTTCCGGGTCCTGTTCCAGGTGCGCCAGCTGCCGCCTGCGTGGGGCAGGGCCTACGACCTGTTCATCGTCATGATGCTGCTCTGCCACGCCTGGATGCTGGTCGACAACATCGAGGGGCGCATCCTGTTCGATTGGGCGCGCAAGGCCGTCTATCTGCTGCTGACCGCCACGTTGCTGATGGGTTGGCGGCGGCAAGTGGCCTACAGCTGGCTGGTGTACCTGGTCTACGGGCTGATCATGCTGCAGGGGCTGATACGCCTGCTGTCCGTGGCGGGCGTGCCCTGGCAGACCACCGCCGACATACTGAGCGTGACTTCCACCCTGCCGGGATTGCTCCTGCTGGCCTGTACCCTGGCCCTGGAGGTGGGCCGCGTGCGGGCCCGGGAGAGTCGTGCCCTCGCCGACCTGGACAACCAGCAGAAGGCCGAGCACGAGCGCCTGGAAAGCACGGTGGCCATGCGCACCCGCCAGCTGCGCGAGTCGCTGCAGGCGCGCAGCCTGCTGATGGCGCGGATCAGCCATGACCTGCGCTCGCCGCTGGTCAGCATCGTCAATTACGCGCGGCTGCTGCCACCCGGCCTGCCCCAGGACTACCCCCGGAAGATCGAGCGCAACGCCTGCCGCCAGCTGGAGCTGATCGACGAACTGCTGGAGTTCTCGCGCAGCGAACTGCACCAGCTCGAGGTGGTCCTGGCGCCCGGCTATCTCTACGGCTTCCTGCAGGAGATCGAGGACGAGGGTGGCTTCCTCGCGGCGCAGCAGAACAATACCTTCGAATCCCGCTTCGATTCGCGGCTGCCGACGCTGGTGCAGGCCGACTTCCGCCGCCTGCGCCAGATACTGATCAACCTGCTGGCCAACGCCGCCAAGTTCACCCGCGACGGCCAGGTGCTGTTCGAGGTGCAGTGCCTGGCCTGCGACGCCGAGTCGGCCCGCCTGCGCTTCGTGGTGCGCGACACCGGCATCGGCATCCCCCCGGAAGAGCGCAAGCACCTGGTGCAGCCGTTCTGGCGTGGCCGCGGGGCCAGGCGCGTGTCCGGCAGCGGGCTGGGGCTGTCCACCGTCAGCGAACTGCTCCAGCAGATGGGCAGCAGGCTGGTGCTGGACGAGACGCAGGCACACGGCACCGGCTTCAGCTTCGAGGTGGAGTTCGCCCGGGCACGGGAGGAGGACCTGGACTTCTCGTTCGAGGAGAGCCACACCGTGCGGGTCGACGGTGCCGGCCGGCACGTGCTGCTGGTGGACGATGTCGAGCACAACCGCGAATGGCTCAGCGACCTGCTCGGCGGCTACGGCTTCGACGTCACCGCGGTGGCGGATGCGCCGCAGGCGCTGGATGCGCTGCGGCGAGCGCCTTGCGACCTGCTGATCAGCGACCAGGCGATGCCCGGCATGGATGGCTGGGCGCTGCTGTCCACGGTGCGCGAGCGGTGGCCGGCGCTGCCGGTGCTGCTTTATTCTTCCGCCCCTCCGCTGCCGCCGCCGGGCTATCCGGCCGACCTGCAGTTCGATGCCGTCCTGCTCAAGCCGTCCGACACGGCCGCACTGCTCGCGACCATCGAGCGGGTCGCGCCCGGCTCCCGCGCCGCCGTGGATGTCGGTTCGTAGGAGGCTCACCGTGTGCGGATGAATGGGGGAAGGATGGTTCGCAATGGTTATCCGGTCGGCATCGTTTTGCTGTCCTGCCTGGGCGGGGCGCAAGGCCTGTCCGCCGCCGAAACCGCATCGGCCCTGGTGCTCGACGAGGTGAAGGTGAGCGCGCGCCACCGCGAGGAGAGCGCCCAGCAGGTGCCCATCGCCCTGACCGTGCTCGACGGCGAGCAATTGAACGACGCAGGTATCTACCGGACCGAGGACATGCAGCAGCGCGCCCCCAGCCTGCTGGTGTCGGCGCCCAACGCGCGCTACACCAGCTACGGCATCCGCGGGCTCGGCTCCAGCTCGTTCAACGACGGCATCGACGGCAGCGTCGGCGTGTTCCTCGACGGGGTCTACCTGGGGCGCCAGGGCATGTCGCTCTACGATCTGGTCGATCTCCAGCGCGTCGAGGTGCTGCGTGGGCCGCAGGGCACCCTGTACGGCAAGAACACCTCGGCGGGGGCGATCAACATCAGCAGCCGGGCTCCGACCTTCGAGCCGGAGGGCAGCGCCGAGGTGTCGTTCGGCGAGCATGGCCTGCGCCAGTATCGCGGCACGGTATCGGGGGCGCTGGTCGATGGCGTGCTGGCCGGGCGCCTGACCGGCTACGACGTCGAACGCGACGGGCTGATCGACAACGTCTACGACGGCAGCGAGCTGCGCGACCAGAACCGCCAGGGCCTGCGCGGACAACTGCTGTGGACGCCGAGCGACAGCTTCAGCGCGCGCCTGATCGCCGAATACGGCTGGCAGGACGAGCACACCAACGTGTTCATGGCCAGCAACTACAGCCAGGCCACGGTCAAGCGCGCGGCCTTCCTCGGCTACCGCCAGCTGCCCATCGACCCCTATGCGCGGCGGGTGCAGCAGGACGAGCCGAACACCATCAAGACCCTGCAGACCGGCCTCACCCTCGAACTCGAGGGCCAGCTGGCCAACGGAGCGACGCTGACCAGCATCACCGGCTACCGCGACTGGGCGTACGACGCCGACCAGGACGGCGACGGCACGGCGCTGTCCATCGCCCAGAACGTCGCGGTGCGGCTCGACCACCATCAGTTCAGCCAGGAACTGCGCCTGGCCGACTCGCCCAACGAGCACTTCGACTATGTCGCCGGGCTGTACTACCTGCGCCAGAGCCTGAACCGCGAGCTGGGCGTGCGCTTCGGCGACGACGCGGCGGCGTTCTTCCTCGGTGACCGGCCGGAGCTGGCCATGCTCGGCGTCACCCCCGGGATGATCCCGCCCTCGTTGCTGGACGGCGCCCGGCAGACCTTCGACGGCGAGCAGCGGATGGACAGCCGCGCGGTGTTCGGCCAGGTCACCTGGCACGCCACCGACCGCCTCGACATCACGCCGGGCCTGCGCTACACCCGCGAGCGCAAGCAGGGCTGGCTGTCGCGCCAGGTGTCCGGTCTGGCGCCGCTGGGGCCTGACCCGGTGTCGCAGATCGCCGGACCGCTGCTGCGCGACACCACCCTGGGCGGCGCGTACTACCGGCGGGACGCGATCGAGGAGAGCAACCTGTCCGGCCAGCTCGCGGTCAGCTACCGCTTCGCCGACGACCTGCTGGGCTATGCCAGCTGGTCCCGGGGCTACAAGGCCGGCGGCATCAACCTCGAAGTGATCGGTCCCAACGTCCAGCCGACCTTCGACGCGGAGCGCGTCACCTCGGTCGAGGTCGGGCTCAAGAGCAGCTTCTGGAACGATCGGGCGATGCTGGACCTGGCCCTGTACCAGGCCGACGTCGACGACTACCAGGCGCTGACCAACCGGGCGCCGGCCAACGAGTACGCGCCGCCGATCCGCGACAACCTGATCAACGTCGGCAAGGTGCGCCTGCGGGGTATCGAGCTCGACGGCCTGCTGCGCGCCAGCGAGCGCGTCGACCTGCGGCTGGGCGTGGCCTGGAGCGATGCGCGCTACCGTGACTTCCCCAACGCGCCCTGTTCCCCGTCCGTGGCCCAGTGGTCGTGCGACCTGAAGGGCGAACGGCTGTTCAACGCGCCGGAGTGGAGCGCCACCGCCGGCGTCGACTACCGGCACCCGCTGGAACAGGGCCTGGAGCTGTTCGGCGCGCTCGACTACAGCTTTCGTAGCGGCTACTACGGCACCCTCGAAGGCGGCGAGGGCAGCTACCAGCCGTCCTACGCGCTGACCAACCTGCTCCTGGGCCTGCGCCGCGCCGACCGGCGCTGGGAGGCCGAGCTGTGGGCGCGCAACCTGTTCGACGAGGACTACATCACCGCCGTCTACGCCCAGCTCGGCGCGGGCGACTACGGCGTGCTGACTGGCGACCCCCGCAGCCTGGGCGTGACCCTGCGTACCCGCTGGTAGACCTCCAGCGGCAGGCTAGAAATGCAGAAACCCGGGATCTCCCGGGTTTCTGAACGTACTGCATGCGCTATCAGCTTGGCGGAAGTCGCTTCATGACGGCTTGCATATCCAGAGGCTCAGGCCCGATCAGATCTTCCAGGGTGATACGGGCTTCTTCCGGCAGCTTGTCGAATACCACGGCCATCTCATAGTAACCAGGCCCGGGAAAGACCGACTCCACCAGGTTGCTGCTGATCGGGTCTGGCTTTTGCCCAAGCGCCTTCTGTGTCCGCTCCAGCGCCAGCGCGGCGTGCAACAAGTCGTCCAGAACCGCGCGCGAGCAGGCGTACCGGTTGCGCTGCACCAGATAGCCCACGGCCAACCCCAGATCGTGGCGTGGCAATCCAAGAGCCTGCAGGTTTTCGGTAGTCAGATTGGCTGGCAGTGCGGCCTGCTCACGTGCCCTGCATTCCTTCTCTGCCGACGCAAGCAAGGTCGTCTTGACGGCGACCTCTCTCTGGAGGAGCCGAAGAACTTCCTCGTTCGCCATGGCGCCATGGGACGAAAGCATTGCAGAGAGCGCTACGCCCCAGCGCAGCACACGGCGGATCGGTTCGCGGGCGACAGCCATGCGTGACTCCTTCCTGGAGTTTTTCGGGCTTGCGATGTTACCCAATAGGAGCGTCGCTGCATCCCCGGCGCCTTCTATTTGAAGATGTCAGGGGAGAGGTGCGCGCGGTATGTCACGCTGGTCGTGATGCGCTCAGCCCGGCCGGCACATCTCCGGCGGCATGCAGCGCAGGCAACGGCACTCGTCGGCCGGTTTGCGCCAGGTGCGGCAGATGGTTCGAACGCTCATGCCGGCCCCGCCCGGGGCGGGCCTGCGTGTCGGTGGGTGCCCAGGGCGGCGTGGCTCCATGAAGGTGCCTCCCTGGTCGAGGGCCATTTCGAATGGCATGGAAAAACTCCTTGCCGCCAGCGGTCCGGCAGCGGGTGAAAGGGAAAGGACCGGGAAGCGCCTTGTGGGCGATTCCCGGCCGGTATCGCTAGGGTGTGCTCTGGCGAGCCACCAACATGGCATCGGCCACCAGGTAACTGACCTTCGCGATGTACTCGGGTTTCAGGTCCACCGTCGTGGACGTGATCACCGCCTGCATGACGCCTGCCGAAAAATAGTCGCGCAGACTCATGCCCTGCAGTTCCTCGGCATGCGGGTTGGGAAACGCCGGGCCGCCGTCTTGTATCTCAGGCATTGCTTTCTCCTCGCCACGCCCTCGCGCGGCTATCGGGTTGATGGTGGGTCAGCCCAGGCTGGGGCCGACGATGCTCAGAAGGATTGCGAGACCGGCCACGAACAGAACGCCAGAGAGATAGCTGTGGCGGCTGGCTCGTGAGCGGTCGGTCATTGCGTGCACTCCCCTTGAACTCGACTGGAGCCGGCGGTGGTCCTTCCAGGACAGGCGTTCGCTGTGCCGGCCGCGACTCGATAGATCCGAACGGGACGTTCAGGCATGCCGTACTGCTCTGAGCGCCTTGCCCGTTGCCAGCAGATCGCCGGCCGTGTGTATCCCCAGCCGGGCCATGGCCTCGGCGAACGAGCGCAGGGTCATGAATCGCAGGTTTTCCATGGCTTCACCTCGCGCCTGGTGCTTCCGGAGGCTCATGCCGCCTCTCTCCTGGCTCTGTGGTCGGCGTAGTCGTGGCCGATCTTCGAGAAGGCTTCGGCGATGGCGCGGAGCTGCCGATCCTCGATCTTGCCGATGTTCATGTGGGCCAGGTGAGACATGGCTTCGCAAAGCGCCTCGGCGGCTTCAGGGGACTTTTCCCAGGCCAGCTCCAGGGCATCGCGCACGTCCTGCCAATCGAAGGCATCCATGATCTGCTCAGCTGCGAACCGGACCCGTTCCAGGCGCAGGTCCGCGATGTGGTCGGCCGTCTGGCGCCGGTAGTAGCCGGCCTCGAGCGAGCCGTAATTGCTGATTGCGTGGTTCATGGTTGTCCTCGCTTTCGAGCGCACGCTGTGTGCTGTCACTGGCTTAAGATTACAAAATGTAATTCACATGGTCAATACTTTTCGTAATTTTATGTCGATTCGTCTGAGCGTGGGGATGGCGGCGGCGAGGTGAGGTGTCGTGAGCGGAGTCAGTCCGGGTCGGAAGAGGGGGCAGGAGAAATGGAAAAGGCTATGTCCCCGTTACGTGTTGCTGCACTGATCCTGCTTTTGTGGGAGCGGCTGGGCGGCATTCCGATTGGCCGCATAAATCCGCTCCCACAAGGTGCGCAACAACTAACGGGGACATAGCCATGAAAAAGCCCTGCTTGGGCAGGGCTTCGTGTCAGTCGGACGAATGATGGGGGCAGCGCTGGGCTTGTATGTGTGCCGGCTTACCTGGCCAGGCTCAATCCACGTCGGCGCCGGACGGTGGACCACCAGAACACCCAGCCCAGGATGCGGATGGACTGGGCTTCCTCCGCGGTCAGGATCTCGTCCGGATACTCGTCGTCGTTCTCGCTGCGAATACGCAGGCCGCCACCGGGCATGCGGTACAGGTATTTCACCCGGAGCATGCCGTCCTGGTCGAAGGCATAGATCTCGCCATCGATGATATGGGTGGTGCCACGGTCAATGCCGATGGTGGCGCCATCCATGATCAGGCGCTCCATGCTGCGCCCGCTGACCGTGGCGCAGGCGGCGTTCTGTTCCAGCACACCAGCTTCGCGCAGGGTCGACTTGGCGAACCGCAACAACCGACCAGGCACCTCTACCACCTCGGTCGCACCGCCTCCTGCAGCCATCTCCACTTCCTTGTACAACGGTATCGCCACCTCATCGTCGCCCAGCGGGGTCGCGCTGTCCCAGCCCGACATCATGCCGATCAGCTCGGCGTTCGCTTCGACCCGGGCGCTATCGCCGGAGCCGATCTGCAGCGGGGGCAGCCCGAGCACCTCCAGCAGCCGCCCCAGCGTCTGCAGGTCCGGCTCCCGCCGTCCGCTCAACCAGTGAGCGACCGCACCCTGAGTCACCCCGAGCCTCTCGGCGAGGCTCTCCTGGGTGATCTTCAGCGTTTTCATCTTGGCCTTGGCCAGTTCGTTCCAGTTTTTCATGAGCAAAACAATACAGCCTGTATTTATTACGGCAATGCACGTTGCGTAATGTTTTATTGCATGGAATAATTACTAAACGTAATGTATCCGGGCGATGAATAAGGAGAGGCGCCATGAGCAATCTGAAGCAGTTCCGAAAGAAAGCCCGGGTCACTCAGGCGGCCCTGGCCGAACGGGTAGGCATGACGCAAGGCGCCATCGCCCATTACGAGAACGGTCGCCGCACGCCGGGGCTCAGCGAGGCGCGCGAATTGGTCGCCGCGCTGAACCACTTCGGCGCCGAGTGCGACCTGGATGCGGTGTTCCCCCAGGCCGTTGCCTGAGTCTGCATTGCGCGTGGCGGGCCTCGACCTCATGGCCGGCAAGCCGCTCGAAAGGGCGGGAGATTTCACAGAGTGCCGATCGGGCACGAGAGAGATAGGTATGGCTGGAGACTGGATCAAGTTCGAGCTCGCCACCCTGGATAAGCCGGAGGTCTGCCAGATCGCGGACCTGGCCGACATCGACCCGGACGCCGCCGTTGGAAAACTGCTGCGGGTCTGGGGCTGGTTCGATCAGCAGACCGAGAACGGTAACGCTCCGAGCGTTAGCAAACGGCTGCTCGATCGCCTGGCGGGCGTTACCGGATTCTGCGAGTACATGAAGGCGGTCGGCTGGATGTTCGAGGAGGCGGGTGTCATCAGCCTCCCGCGTTTCGAACGGCACAATGGCAAGACCGCGAAGAACCGGCTTCTCACGGCCAAGCGCGTGGCGAATCACAAGGCCGCTAACGCCAAGGGTAACGATCCGACCGTTAGCGGGGCGTTACCTAGAGAAGATGCAGAGAAGAACAAGAGCGTAGAGCAAGAGCCGATTGCCGCCCTCGGAGGCGCGGTGGCCGCCGCGAAATTCGAGCCGCTCGCCCTGTGCCCGGTCAACGTCTCGCCGCAAGCCTGGGCCGACTGGTGCCAGCACCGCGCGGAGATCAAGAGACCACTCACTGCCAAGACCTGCGAACACCAGGCCAGGCAACTGGCCGGCCACCCATTCGCTGATCGCGTCATTATCCAATCTATCGCCCACGGCTGGACGGGACTGTTCCCGGAGAAGGTGACCCATGCAAACAGCCAGCAATCCCATCGACCAGGACCCGTCTCGGCCGTCGACCGCGTCAAGCAAGCCATCGCAGAGCGAGAAGCTCGGCCAGGTGCTACTGGACAAGCTCTGGCTGAAGATGGCGGAGCTGTACGGTACGCGCTGGACGGGGAGTTTCGGCGTGTCGGCTGATCAGTCCCACGCCTGGGCCGCGGCACTCGGCGGATTGAGCGGGCTGCAGATCGCCGCCGGCCTGGCCGCCCTGACCACATCCCAGGACGAGCAGTTGCGCAAGTGGCCGCCGAGCGCGCCGGAGTTTCGTTCCCTGTGCGAGAACCGCACGCCGGAAGCCTTCGGCCTGCCGAGCGAAGGCCAGGCCTATCGCGAGGCTTGCGCCAACGCTCACCCGGCGATGGTCGACCGCGCCAGATGGAGTCACGAGGCGGTCTTCCATGCGGCCAAGGAGACCGGTTTCTACGACCTGAACCACATGCCGGTCCAGCACAGCCGGCGTCTCTTCGCACGCAACTACGCCATTGCCTGCCGCAAGGTGATGGCGGGCGAAAAACTGGCCGAGATTCCGAAGGCGCTGCCGGAAAAGGTAGGCCGGCGCACGGAGTCGATCGGCCGCGCGGCGCTGGCGAACATCCGCGGGACGCTGCAAGGAACGAATCATGAGTAATCGGCCGGGAACCGTTGCGCTGCGTCCGAACCGACGTTCGCATGGGCTTCGCGTTGGTGACGCGGCGCGTCCGGACACCTGCGCACGCGGCTCCGGGGTGGATGTGTCGGGCATCGGCGCGGGCAGACGCTGTGGTGGCCCGAGCTGCTGCCAGCTGTGCGCGGACGAGGAAGCCTACAAGGAGGCGGGAGATGGTTGAGCGGGGTGGGGCAATGCATCCAGGAATCGAGGCCGGGTATCGCGCCTTGGTGCGTGAAATAAAGCGGAGGGCAGCATGAAGAAACGTACATACACTGACAAGGCGTTCGGGGAAACGGAGTGGCTGTTGGAGCAGTGGGGCTGGTGGCGCATGGATGGCATGGGTGTGCCCAAGTACATCTCTCCGAGCTATGTGCTGATGCGGGACAACACCAACTGCGGGGGCGGTATCAAGGCCTACACGCTGGTCGACGATGTTGCGCTGGTCATCGATGCGGCGGTCGCCAGGCTCTCGGTCAGGGACGAGCAGATGGGCCTGTTCGTCTGGCTGTATTTCGGCGCGAAATGGCCGGCGCTGCGCATCGCCCGTCATCACGGAATCGGCGAGGCCAAGGCTCGGGAGCTGATCAGGGCCGGGGTGGCGTGGGTGGACGGCGCTCTGGAAAAAATCTGCAAGGCGGCATAGAAAAGGCTTTCCGCGCGGATAAGCACCTGTTTTCATAGCACCGTGGCTTGGTCCGAACGACTGGCACGACACGAAAGCCCTGGTGGAAACGCCGGGGCTTTTTCGTTGCTGAAGGGGCGATCTGAAAAGATCGGCACGATGACGAAAAAAAGCTTTCCGCGCGGATAAGTACCTGTTTTCATAGCACCGTGGCTTGGTCTGAATGACCGGCACGACACGGAAGCCCTGGTGGAAACGCCGGGGCTTTTTCGTCACCGGATGGCCGATCTGAAAAGCTCGGCACGGTAACGAGAAAAAGCTTTCCGCGCGGATAAGCACCTGTTTTCATGGCACCGTGGCTTGGTCCGAATGACCGGCACGATACGAAAGCCCTGGTGGAAACGCCGGGGCTTTTTCGTTACCGGAAGGCCGATCGGAAGAGATTGGCACGGTGACGAGAAAAAGCTTTCCGCGCGGATAAGTACCTGTTTTCATAGCACCGTGGCTTGGTCTGAACGACCAGCACGATACGAAAGCCCTGGCGGAAACGCTGGGGTTTCGTCGTTTCTGGCGGATGGAAAAGCTTTTCGCACAGGCTTCATCGTGTCGCTCGATTATCGGGCGACGCACTCCAGCCTCCGAGCTGGACAGCATTTGCGCCAGCGCGCGGCCCCTGTGCTCGGGGGCGTTTTCTTCAGGCAGCGATACAGCGAGTCGAGCGTCGGCATGTCGGCGCCGCTTCGCGCTGCTCTATTTTCTTCTTCGAGGGTTTTCCATGGCCGAGCCAAGCACGGTTGCAGTGGCCGCGATACCGAGCGTGCTGGGAATCGGAGCGGCCTCGCTGATCCCGGGCGTCGACCTGAACGCCGTGATCGGAGCCTGGGCCGGCGCGCTGTTCTTCGTGATCTGGGCGAGCGACCTGGCCGGCTGGGCCCGGCTGGGTTACCTGTTCGTCTCGTGGGTGGGTGGCTACTACGTCGCGGCCGAGCTGATGGGACGTGCCGTCACCCAGTACAGCGGGCTGCCTGCGCTTCTCGCGGCAGCCCTGATCGTCACGGTTCTGATCAGCGTGGCCGAGTGGGTGAAGGGTGGAAAGATGCCCGGCTGGATCAGCACCGTCATCGGCTTCGCCCGTCACGTGCTGGGCCGGCCCGACTCGGGAGGCAGCAACAATGGCTAGCGCCTACGCCGTATTCGCTCTGATCGATTTCTGGACCCTGATGGCAGCCGCGATCTGCGGCGCGATCAGCCTGCGCATCGTGTGCTGGAAGCGCAACGGCGAGCAGTACAAGTTGGCGCAGTCCCTGGCTGCCTGGCTCATGGCCGCCTGCACGGGGGCCTACTCGCTGCAGGTTGCTCTGTACACACTCTACGCCCGTCAGGTCGATCCGGTGTCGCCGATGCTGGTGACCATTCTGCTGGTAGTGATGGTGCAGGTGTATCGAGCCCGGGGCAACGTTGCTTCGTTCTTCCGGGTGGACTGGAAGCGCGCGCCCTGGTCTGGCGTCGAGCGCCGGCGGGCGCAACGCTGAGGCCCTTCACCGTTCGGGCTAGCGCCTGCCTGTCGGGCGTGAGCTGTACGAGTTGCTGGAGGCGATAACGGGCTCCAGCCGCATTTCTCGGCCTGAGCATCAGGTCGAAGCCAAGACGCATCGATGACGAGTCGCTGTCGCTCCGCGTGAGCACTGCCTTCTCGGCATCGAGCGTGCCGTTTCCGCGCGGGCCATCCGCGCGGAGGCAACCGCGAGCCGCATGGCCGCGTTACTCAGATGATTCACCCAAAAATGCCGCGCTGCGGCTTGATCCTGTCCTTAGGAGGACTCGTTATGTCTATCAATACCGGAGCCGGCACCCGCATCTCCATCGGTGCGCGCCTCACCTCCGACCTGCCTGCCGTGCAGGCCGATGCCATCACCCTGCTGGAAGGCCTGACCTACGTCGAAGTCGGCGAAGTCGAAAGCGTTGGCGACTACGGCGACGAAGCGTCCGATGTGAGCTTCACCGGTCTCTCGGATGGCCGTGTGCGCCACCTGAAAGGCGCGTTCGATGCCGGCGTCATGAGCATCGTCGTCGGCCTGGACGCCGGCGATGCCGGTCAGGTCGCCATGGCCGTCGCCCAGCG
The DNA here is from genome assembly GCF_029840585.1 of Pseudomonas sp. GD03875. Taxonomy (NCBI): domain Bacteria; kingdom Pseudomonadati; phylum Pseudomonadota; class Gammaproteobacteria; order Pseudomonadales; family Pseudomonadaceae; genus Pseudomonas; species Pseudomonas sp. GD03875. The sequence goes on from NZ_JAOCCV010000024.1 coordinate 44,210, forward strand.
CGACCGCAGCCGCTTCGACTACCCGATCAAGATCGAGTACGTGGACGGCACCGTCGACTACCTGGCCGGCAAGGTCATGTCCAGCCGCAAGACCAACCTGCAGAACAGCGACGTGATCCGTCGCAACTACAACATCGGCATCAACTCCGAGATCTACGAAGTAGAACCGTAAGCGCTGCCGCTCACCCCGGGCCGGGCAACCGGCCCTTTTCCATTATTCAGAAGAGGATCAATACATGAGCGATACCCTGCGCGGCACCACTGTGGTCAAGGTCGGCGACCGTGAACTCACCCTCAAGCCCACTCTGGGCGCCGTACGCAAGATCGAGGCCGTTCTCGGCGGCCTGGTGCCGGCGTTCCAGGCTCTCGGCAAGGGCAGCGTCGACGGCGTGGTCTGCATCGTCGCGGCCGGCGCCGAGCTGAAGGCCGAGCAGCTCGACGAGCTGGCGGAACAGGTCTTCCAGGCTGGCGTCCAGGACGTTGCGTTCCAGTTGATCCCCTACGTTAGCTTCCTGCTGAAACCCAGCTACAAGGACGAGGAGCCGGGGGAGGGAAACGCCCTTCCGGCAGCAGCGCTGTAAAGAAGGGCAGCTACGTCGACCATCTGTTCGGCCTGGCCACCGGCTGGTTGCGGTGGTCGCCGGCCGAAGCCTGGTCCGCGACCATCCCCGAGCTATTGCTCGCGGTGGATGCGCTGGTCGAATGGACGAACATGACCAATCCGTTCGGTGGTGGCCAGAAGGCGCCGGATCGGAAAGCCGTGGCCCGCGATCTGCGGATGGGATTGCGGGTGGTGGCGGCGACGAGGCCGGGGGTGGGAGGGGAGTGATCCCCTCTGACCGTCAGCGCCTCGTTTGCAGGAAACGATACATGCGATGCGTATAGCGCATCGCACTCCCCGATCAGGTTGCTTCTCTCGGGGCGGATCAGGGTTGGTATTCGGCTCGCTGGTTTCATGGCGAACGCTTCGCTTGCCCGCCTGATTTTTAATTCTTGGTCGCTGCAGCGCACTTGGTTGCAGCGGTTTGTTGGCCGCCGACAGGGCGGCTTTTTTTCGCCCGGAGATAAGTGAATGTCTGACCGTGACGTGCAGATCATTCTGATCGAGATCGAGGCCACCACGGCCAAGCTGCAGCAAGAGCTGAAGCGCGGGGAGGATGCGGTCTCAAACAGCACCAAAAATATGGACAGCAACCTGGCCAAGGTTGGCGGCGCGTTCGATCGCATGAGCGTAACAGCCGGCCAGGCGGTTCGTGGAGCGGTCTCCAGCCTGCGTGGCCTGGTTGCGCCTGTCACTGCAGAAATATCTGCGCTGGCCGCGTTGAGCAAGTCCATCGATGTTCAGCGAGAGTTCGATCGCCTGAATACTGGCCTGATCTCTACGGTCGGTAGCAGCGAGAAGGCATCTGTTGCCCTCGAGGCGCTGCGGGATTTCGCCCGTAAAACGCCATATGACCTGGGCCAGGCAGTGGAAGGTTTCACCAAGCTGGTGAACCTCGGTCTTACTCCGTCCGAACAAGCGATGCTTTCCTACGGCAATACTGCTTCAGCGATGGGAAAAGACCTCAATCAGATGATTGCGGCTGTCGCCGATGCCTCGGTAGGTGAGTTTGGGCGCTTGGAGGAATTTGGTATCAAGGCCGCCAAGGAGGGCGATCAGGTTGCCCTGACTTTTCAGGGCGTCACCACTCGCATCGGTAACAATGCCTCCGAGATCGAGCAGTACCTGATTGCGCTGGGTGAAAACCAGTTCGCCAGTGCCATGGCTCTGCGCATGCAGACCCTGGATGAAACCATTTCCACCCTGGGGGAAACCTGGGACGAAACTTTCCAGCTGATTAACGAGGCTGGTGCCGGCGAGCTGATGAGAGGCTCCGTGGTGCTGGCGATCGAGGCGTTGGGCGAGCTGAATGCCATGCTCGCTTCCGGCGAACTGGAGGGCTATCTCGGCGCAATGGCCGGCAAGTTCGATGGCTGGGGTGCCGATGTCCAGGTGACGCTCAAGACCGTTGGTGAGCTGTTCAGCTCCTTGTTCGTGGAGATGGGCACGCAGGGCGAGTCCGAGATAGCCGCGCTCACCGATGGCTTCAAGAACCTCCCTGAAAACGTGCGGGCCTTCATTCAGCTGATGACGGTCGAAGTGCTGGCCGGATTCGATAAGGCTTCCGCCTATGCCGTGGCGTTCAAGGATGGCGTCAAGGCTGTCTTCACTGGCGACACCATGGAGGGTGTTGGTGCTCGGCTTGAGGCCGAGCTGACGCGCATCAATGGCGTTCGCGACGGCAGCATCGCCTCGATCATCCAGGAGCGCGATGTAGCGGTTGGCTCTTATGAGCAGCAGATGGCAGCTGCGGAGGCGCGCCGGAAGAAATACGAGGAAGAGCGCGCGGCGCGTGAGAAAGAGACCTCGGACCGGCTGGCTCAATTCAAGGTCCAGGCGCAAGCGCAAAGCACTGCGACTGCAGCAACAAAAGAAAGTACAGATGCCTTTAAAGAGCAGCAGGCGGCGATTGATGCCGTCATGGCCAAGGCTCTGCCCGAGAAAAAGCGGCTGGCTGATTTGGCGACGGATATCGAGACTCTGTATTCGGCTCACTCCCAAAGTCTTATGGATGTGGCCGAGTTAGGGAACGGTATCAAGACGCTCAATGAGGCGTATGCCGCTCCCGAAGTCGCGCGGCGAGCCGAAGAGGAAAAGAAAACCGCCGAAGCAATCAAGAAAGTCGACGATGCCGTACGTGGTGTTATGGATCGTCTTGATCCGGCGGCGGCTGCGGCACGGAAGTACCGTGAGGAGCAGGATGCACTCAAGCTGGCGATGGAAAAGCATCCAGAGCGTATTGATGAGTATCGTGCCGCTTTGGAACAGCTGGACGCTGAATATGAGGAAAATCGCCGTTCGGCCACACTCTGGGGGCAGTTCACCAACAAGGTCGTCGCCGACGTGGACCAGGTATTTGCCGACGCCTGGAAAGGTACTTTCGAAAACTCGGAAGAGCTGTGGGAAAAGCTGAAGGAGGGCTTCAAGCAAACGCTTGCAGAGATGGCTCATGAGGCGATTACCAAGCCGATCATCATCAGCTTCGCCAACCAGGTGCTGGGCACCAACACGAAGGGCGGAATCTCCGACGTGTGGGGGTCGCTGTTCGGGGGTGGCGAGACCATTGGCAATGGTAGCGGCGGTTCTGGCAGCGGCTTTGGCAACATCATCGACATCGGTAAGAACATCTATTCGATCTACGACACGCTTACGGGCGTTGGCTCGGAGATAGTTGCTGGATTTATGAAGGATGGCCTCACCGGCGCATTTAAGGGTGGAATTAATTACTACTCTACGATGTTGCAAAGTGTCTATTCCAAAGTTGCCAGCATGTTCGGTCAGGCAGTTGGACAATCCGTAACGCAATCAGCCGTTCAGGCAGGCGCCGGAGTTGCTGTTGATGTTGGAGTTCAAGCAGGTGTTGGTGCTGGAGTTGAGGCGGCTGCTACGGGCGCAGGGACAGCTGCAGCAAGTGGGGTAGGTACTGGCTTTTTATCTGGAATGATGAGTTCCATGATGGCCAATATTACTAACCCATCCACGTGGGCCTACATTGGGGCGCTGATGTCTGGCAAGTTATACAGCGCTGGCGTCAGACTTGATGCCGATGCGATGCGAGACAGCACTAGAGGCAACGCTATTGGTGATATCTGGACAGCGTATCCAGCAGCAGCTAACAAACTCTATGCAACACTAGATTCAATTTTTGAACCGCTGGTCGGCGGCAGACTTGCTGCAACAATTACCGGGTCTTCATTGCACCAAGCCATTTGGACGACGCTCAACGGTGCCATCTTCGGCAAGAAGGAACAATTCAAACGCACAGTCGGTTCTGCAGTAGGTCAGTTCACTGACGGGGAATATACTGGTTTAGGCACTGCTGCTAACCATTATCAGGGCTCTGCTCAATTCGGTGATGATGTTGATTCTGCCTTGCATGGCTTGAATGAGACATTTTCTCGCGTTTTGGGTGGCTTGTTTGAAAAGTTCGATATCGATGACCAGATCCTGACCGATGCCAGGGTCCGTCTGCGCAGAACCAGCGGCAAGCTGGCCTCGGACTTCTACGCCACAATCGGCGACCAGATGCTGACATTCCACGGCCAGTACGCCAAGGGCGGCAACATCGCACTCGGCATGGAGCAGTTCTTCAACGCTGTCATGGGCGAGGTCATGTCCAAGGCCATCGGCATCAGCCAGTTGCCTGAGTATCTGAAGGAGCTGACCGGAGGCCTGAAGACGGCCGAGGATGTCAATACTGCCATCGGTGGCCTGTTCCAACGCTTCGAAGGCGTCAATACCACGCTTGAGACGTTGAAACTGAAGGCGTTCGGGCTGACCGATGCCGGCCTGCGCGCTGCCGATTCGCTGCTTGAGCTGTCCACGGTCATGGCTGGCCTGGAGAATGCGACCGTCGCCGACAAGCTGGCGGCCTTCGGCTCGCTCACCGCGACCTACTACGACAAGTTCTTCACAGAGGCGGAGAAGAACGATGCGCTGATCGAGGCCACGAAGAAGCAGTTCCAGGCGCTTGATCTTGAGTTGCCGAATTCCAGGGACGGATTCCGGGAGATGGTCAATAACGCGGACCTGACTACTGAAGCCGGCCGGCAGATGTTCATGACCCTGATGCAACTCGCTGGTCAGACCGCCGCTTACTTTGATCTTGTCGAGCAAACCGCCGCCGCCAGCCTTCAGGCTGCACAGCAGCAGCGCGAGGCAACGCTGGCGGCCAACCAGGCGGAGGCAGAGGCGGCTTTCGGCGTGGTGCAGCGCTCGATCAGTGCCGAGCAGCGGAGGCTCACGGCCGAGTATCAGGCCAAGGTCAAGGAGATGGATGCGCAGGCGCAGGCGTATGCCCAGGCCGCGCAGGCCAGCGCGACCGCTCGGGCGAACAGCCTGCAGTCGTCGGCCAGCATGGCAGGCGACCGGGTGCAGTCGCTAGAAAGCTTGGTCGGTGCGTTGGACAGCGCTCTGGAGCGCCTGCGAGACACGTCGGAGGAAACCACCAAGCAGCTGCGTGCTCAGGCGGTGGCGACTCTGGAGCAGGCCCTGGCAGGGGTGAGAGCCGGCCAGTCCGTGCTCAATTTCTCGGGCCTGGAGGAGGCGCTGGAGCGTGCGTCAGAACTGGACGGCGAGACCTTCGCTTCGCTGGAGGATTTCAAGCGGGAACAAGGCCGCACCGCCAACATGGTCGCCGAACTACGCGGCGTGGCTGACAAGCAGCTGACCAACGAAGAGCGCGTACTGAAGAGCTTGGAGGACCAACTGTCGGTTGCTCGCTCGTCCGCAAGCTCCACGGGCAGCTACCAGTCGGCGGCACGTGCTGCTCTGGACCGTGAATACGAACTGGCCATGCAGGCACTGCAGACCGAACTGGACGAGGCTCAGCGGCAGATGGATGCGCTGAACGGAATCGACAACTCGGTGATGAGCGTGGTGGACGCGGTGAACGCCATGAGTTCTTCCGTCACGGCCGCGCTGAAGTTCATGGGCGACAAAGCTCCGGCTGCGACGGGCGACAACACTGCGCAGATGGTGGACCGGATGTACAAGGCGATTGCCGGCTTCGCGCCGGACGCCGGTGGCATCCATTTCTGGGTCGATCAGCTCACGACGGGCAAATCGACCTATGCGGAGTTCATCAAGGCCCTGGAAGGGGCCCGGGTACCGGCGTTCGCCACTGGCGGACTGCATACCGGTGGCCTACGTCTGGTTGGAGAAAACGGCCCTGAGCTGGAGGTCACTGGACCGAGCCGCATCTATAGCGCGTCCCAGACGGCAGCCATGCTTTCGAGTGGCGCTACCGAGGAAGTTCGTGCCCTGCGTTCGGACTTCGCTGGGATGTCGGATGCCCTGCGCTCAATCGCCAAACACACACAACAGACGGCGCGCCGGGTGGAGACGCTTGAGCGCTGGGATGGGGACGGTATGCCTGGAGAACGCACAGCATGATGACGATCATCAAACCGTTGGATATCGCTGAGAACATGCTGGTCTCCAACGTACCCATCGATGATGCGCCAGCCTGGGTGCCCGGTGCGACTTACGCCAAGGGTGCGCAGGTGGTGCATGGTCTGCATGTATGGGAGGCCCTGGCAGCAGTGCCGGCGGGCGTCCGGCCCGGAGCGGAGACGGTTACGGAGGCCAACCCCGCCAAGTGGCTGGACACTGGTGCGGTCAATCGCTGGCGGATGTTCGACGACAAGGTCGGCACGGTCACCAGCCGTGAAGGCAGCGTGGCCGTAATTCTGCAACCTGGTCGGGCTACCTCTGCGCTGGCTGCGCTGAACCTCACCGGTCGGACGCTCGAAGTGGACATGACCGATCCAGTCGAGGGCCACGTGTATCACCGTAGCGTTCCGCTGGCCGATGCCGGGGTGGGCAACTGGTACGAGTATTTCTTCCAGCCGATCGGCCTGATTTCCGACATCACCCTGACCGACCTCCCGTCGTACCCGCAGGCCACCCTGGCCATGACAGTGAGCAGTTCGGATATAGCGAAAATCGGCTCGCTCTCGATTGGTACGCAGGAGGAGATCGGGGAAGCGGTTTACGGCACGAGCGTGGGTATTACCGACTACAGCCGCAAGGAATTGGATCAGTACGGCAATGCCTCGATTCTCGAGCGCTCGTTTGCCAAGCGTGCCGAGTACGACGTGCTAATCGAGACCGCTCAGGTTTCGCGCGTGCAGCGCCTGTTGGCGTCGATCCGTGCTCGGCCGGTTGTCTGGATCGGCGACGAGAGCATGGAGGCGACCATCGTGTATGGCTTCTTCAAGGACTTCAGCATCGCAATTGCAGGTCCGTCCGCATCGGGCGTGACCATCACAGTAGAGGGGTTAACCTGACATGGCTGCACCAATAATTAACGAACTGCCCGAACCACCAGTGCGCAGCGACGCGCCTGTGGATTTCGCACTGAAGGCGGATCTGTTCCTGGGGGCCTTCCCTTGGTTGCGCGAGCAGATCAATAACACTGCCGCCTGGGTCGATGGCCAGGCCGGTACCGTAGCGACGCACGCGGCAAGTGCGGCGAACGACGCCGGCACCGCCAGTGCCGCAGGAGCTGCCGCTACTACAGCTGCCGCCACCGCCTCTGCAGCAGCGACCAGCGCCACCAATTCGGCTACCGCTGCCGGGACGGCGAAGACTGCTGCAGAGGCAGCGGCTACGAGGGCCGAGGATGCTGCGCAATACGTTGAAGGAGTGGTTGGCCCACTGGGTACGGCCGCCACTCGCAACGTGACGACTAGTGCGATCGACACCACTGCCGGCAGAGTGATGAAGGTCGGTGACTTCGGGCTGGGGGCGCTGCAGCTCAGCTCCACTAATCTGATTGATAACCTGAACGATCTGTCTCTGGCCACAGGTGTGTACGGATACGGTGCGAACGCAGTTGGTGCTCCGACTGCGGGCGAGCCGGGGGCGTTGCTGGTGATGCGTTTTGGCAATGCTGCTATGCGTCAGGTGGCATGGCCAATGAACGGCATTGCTGTCGTCAACTCCGAGTTCACTCGGCAGGTGCGCAGTGGTCCTGTCTATGATCAGTGGGTTTCTGTGTACCATTCCGGCAACCAGCTTGGCTTGGGCACCACCGCGAAGTCTGCACGCAATGCAATAAGAGTCTGGGACGCGGAGGAAAGACTCTCTACTATCCAGGCCGCGACCGGTACTGTAGACATCGATGTGTCTCAAGCCTCTACATTTCATATTATCTTGGCAGGAAACACGACGCTAAACCCAGTCAACCTCCCGGAGTTGGCTTCGAATGAAACTCGTTCGATTGTCGTAAGTGTCAGCCAGGGCGCTACAGCGTACGCTCTCAACTGGTGGGGTAGTATTCTCTGGCTGAAGTCGATACCTGTGACCTTGCCTGCCGCCAATAAATATCGGGAATACGTACTGACCTATGGCGGAGCTGGAGTATGGCTTGGCAGGGAAGGGGCGGGCACATGAGTCGGCTTAGTAAACTTCTCATCATGTCAGCTGAGGGCCGGAAAGAAATCGGTACGGAAATCCAAGGTGGTTATATCGGCGCTTATGTTTCTTACGACGGCGGAGCGACTGTCTATGCGCTTATCGTCGCACCAGTGAGTGCTGAGCGCGGCCTGTTTCGTCACCAATATCAAAGTGCTGGCCTGAGTAGCATGACCGACGGATGGGCGAATCGTCTTGTTGCAGGTACTACCACTGGATATGCAAGCGCCTACTGTATGGCATACCGGGGGGGGGGCTTTAGTGATTGGTACTTTGCTGCTTTTCATGAGCTCGGTGCGATTTTCGAGAGTCTCAATCCGGTGCCGTTTTGCTACACATATCGTACGGTCTCGACGATAGCTATCCCTGTCGCTGATCAAGTAGTTCCTCAGACTTTCATTGAGTTGTTCAGAAAGGGCGGGGCTCAAGCGTTTGGCAGTGCGCCTACTACGATCTATGGAACTTCAACAGGTGGTGAGCACTTTGGAGGACAGGATACACGCTATTACGCCTCTATCTATTTTGGTCATGAGAATATGAATAACGGCAACGTATATGTTCAGTTCAACGACAGAGTTTCAACAGTTCGTCCGATTCGAAAAGTTCTAGCATCCACTCTTTGAGAGAAAACCATGAATCAGTTCATTTTTGTCGAGACCATGCAGGCGCTTGACGAGCCGGCTATTCGTGCCCGGTTCCCGAATACCATGTTCCCTACCCCGATCGAAGCACATCATGTCGATGAGCTTGGGATTGTCCCCTTGGTCGAAGATGAGCTTCCGGCGCTGCAGCCTGGCGAAATGCTGAGCGAGGGGGACGTACGTCTGGAGGCGGGACGCGCGGTGCGCGGTTGGGTGGTAAACCCGCCGTCGGCCGATTTCTGGCCTGGCCAGATTGCATCCCGGCGATACGATGTGGAAGTGGCCGGCATCGAAGTCGGCGGTTTGCACGTCACCACCGATGACCGCAGCAAAACGCTGATCGCGGGTGCGGCCATCGAGGCGATGCTGGATTCGGACTATGTGTTGCGTTGGAAGAGCCAGTCCGGCTTCATTGATCTCTCAGCTAGCCAGGTCATTGCGGTGGCGTCGGCGGTCAGGGCGCATGTCCAGGGTTGCTTCGATCGTGAAGATGAGCTGCTCGGCACACTAGCTGCCGGCACCTTCGAGCCGTCCATGCTTGAGGAAGGGTGGCCGGTAACGGCCTGAGTAACTGCTGGTGGTGTATCCACCTGGTGTGCGTGAGCCCTGCGATATGACCATCCAAGTAATGACTAAGCCCGCCCCGTGCGGGCTTTTTCATTTGGAGCACATGATGACATTGAGAGAACTCCGCTTCGGGCCGTTGGCCGAGGCGCTCTTGCTGCTGCCGGCGCGCATGTCCAAGCCGGCGGCTGAAGTTCAGCTGCTGGCTACCCACCTGCAGGAGGCTCCGAACGGTAAGCAGTGCCAACTCCCGGCTCGGCCCGGGAAGTGCGGCCCGGCCCGCGGTATTTTCCAGTTTGAGCGCGACGGCGGTGTGGCCGGCGTAGTACAGCATCCGCAGAGCCGGCCGCATGTGCTCGAGGTATGCCGAACGCTTGGTGTGCCGGCGACCGTGCAGGGTATCTACGACGCCCTGCCGTCGACGCATGACGTACTCGATTGCGCGCTGGCTCGGCTTCTGTACTGGACCGACCCGGCGCCGCTACCCGAGGTGGGGGACGTCGAGGGCGCCTGGCGCTACTACCTGCACAACTGGCGGCCCGGCGCATTCACGCGCGGTACTGACAGGCAGCGAGCAGAGCTTCGGAAGAAGTGGTCGCTGAATTATGTTCGCGCGCTGGAGGCGGCATTGTGAAAAGGGTCCAGGACTGCGCCGTATGCAGATTTGTGGGTGAGGTGGGGGCTGTGAACGGGAGCGCAGTTGTTGCGGCAGGGGCGCCGAGCTGGATCAACACCCGGTGTGCGGGAAGGCAATGATGGACTACTGCACCCTGTTCCCCGAAGGCTGGTGGGCGCACTGCTGCCAGATCCACGACAACGATTACACTGCCCAGATCGGTCAGGCTCTGGCGGATGAGCGGCTCTGGCAGTGTGTGGCGAACTCGGCAGATGGCACTTTAGTCAGCGCCGCCTCGATCGTCTTGGCGTCGGTAATGTGGTGCGGTGTCCGAGTGTTCGGGCGCCGGTATTACCGGAAGGCGGGAGAGGGAGGAAGGTCGACTATATAGCGCCAAGGCGAGCGCAACCGCTGAAACATTGACGCGGAAAAAACAAAGGCCTGCATCGCTGCAGGCCTTTGATTTGGATGGTGCCGGCACCAGGAGTCGAACCCGGGACCTACTGATTACAAGTCAGTTGCTCTACCAGCTGAGCTATACCGGCGAAAGGGCTGCCATTATAGCCATTGCCTTGGTCCTGTAAACCGAGTCGAAGCTTAATCTTCTTAAGGATCGACTGGCAGCTTTTCAGGGCCGTCTTCAGTGGGCTTTTGCCCCTTGATTTCTCTGGTTGCGGCATCAGCCGATCTATGTTTATGCACAAAAAGAAGCCGGGGTTAGGGCGCGCTGCACGCATTCTGTGCGGCTTGTCCTGTTTTTCCATAAGTGGCTGTTTTTATTTGGATTTATGCTGTTGATCAAGAAGCGGCCAATTGATGTGCTGCCCTGGGCGGCCGGGCTTCACAGCTGTTTCTTCAGAAAGCGCTCACAGACTTATCCACAGCTTCTGTGGATGGACTGTTAGGCTCGCTCGGCGAGCAGCATCAGGTTGCGTGGCGTCAGTTGGTGCTCGCAGAAGGTGCCCAGGCGTACCTGATAGCCGCGTTCTTCGAGAAAGAGCGCGCGGTCGAGCAGCAACCATAGCTCCAGCGGCCGGCGGAAGAGGCCGCGCACCAGTTCCAGGTTGCGTACCTGGGCCAGGCGCCGCCAGCCCTCGGTTTCCAAGGTGACCCAGTCGATGTCGCCGTTCAGCATCAGGCCCTTGAGTTCGGCGAGGTTGTGGCAGTAGCGGGCGAGGTCCTTGTCCAGCCAACTGACTGGCAGCGACGGCGTCGGCAGGTATTCGTCCGTCCCGCGCTGTTCGCGCTGCAGCAGGTCGAAGGCCAGGCGACGTGCCATCGATCTGTCGCGTTGGCGGCGCTGGCGCTGGCCGGCCGTGACGGTTTCGGCCAGGGGCAGGCCCAGGTCGTCCTTCGACAGTTGCAGGGTGGACTGCCGGGCGGGAGCCGACAGCGGCCGATAGTGTGTGCTGGCGATACGGTTGTAGCAGCAGGGCGCCACGGCGAGCTGGGGGCAGCCCGAGGCGCTGGCCAGTTCCAGCAGACGCACGTGCAGGTCGCCACAGGCGTGCAGGGCCACCGGGCTGTGTTCGGCGCAAAGGCGCGCCTGCGCGTCATCCGCCAGGACGTCCTGCAGCAGGTGCTGGACATCCGTGTGCAGGCGATCGCTGAGGTGCCGGCCGGCAGCTACCAGACGCTCGTCGTGTTCCAGGCAGGTGAGGCGCTGCCCTCCTTGGGCCAGCAGGCGACCGAGGTGCCCCTTGCCGGAGCACCAGTCCAGCCAGTGCGTCGGTACCCGTTGGAACTGCAGGCGCCCGGCGAAGGCGACTATCTGCTGCCATTTGCGTCCTGGCACGTCGACGCCGAGGCGCTCGGGCAGCGGACCCAGCCGGCATTCCGGCAATTCCCCCAGTGCCGAGAGCGCGGCGGCCTGCCGTGCCAGTTCGGGGAAGGGAGCGGGGGCCGGCAGGCGCTCCGGGTGATTGTGTTCGGTCTCGGCCTGTTCCAGGCTGCGTTCGCGTAACCAGGCGGCCAGCGCGGGATGCTCGGCTTCCCAGGGCAGGACGAGGCAGGTGAAGGGCTTCGGTCGCCACAGCGCCTGGTGGGCGACGAGGAAGTCGTCCAGGGCCTGGAAGCGTTCGCGCAGGGCGGGGCCGGTGAGGATCATGCGAGCAGTGGAATGATGGCGGTGCCGCGCATTCTATCCCTCTCCCGCAGCGGGAGAGGGAGGGCGATGAGTCAGCGGCCCTGGCAGGCGTCGACGCGCAGCTTGCGCTCCAGCAGCTTGAAGGCGCGCACCATCACGTAGGCGATGACCAAGTAGAAGATACCGGCGGCGAAGAAGATCTCCACCGGCAGGTAGGTGCGGGCGATGATGGTCCGCGACATGCCGGTCAGTTCCAGCAGGGTCACGGTGCTGGCCAGGGCGCTGGCCTTGAGCATCAGGATGACTTCGTTGCTGTAGGCCGGCAGGCCGATGCGCGCGGCGCGCGGCAGGATGATGTAGATCATCGCCTGGGTGCGGGACATGCCCAGCGCGCGGGCCGCCTCGATCTCGCCGGGTGGCACGGCCTGGATGGCGCCGCGCAGGATTTCCGCAATGTAGGCGGCGGTGTGCATGGTCATGGTGATGATGGTGCACCAGTACGGGTCACGCAGGTACGGCCAGAGCGGTCCCTTGCGCACCGCGTCGAACTGGGCCAGGCCGTAGTAGACCAGGAACAGCTGAACCAGCAGCGGCGTGCCGCGGAAGAAGAAGATGTAGCCGTAGGGCAGGGCGCGCACGTACCAGTGGCGCGAGGCCCGGGCGATGCCCATGGGCAGGGCGAGGATCAGGCCGGCCACGACGGCGATGGCGACCAGCTCCACGGTCAGCCAGGCGCCCTCGAGCAGCTTGGGCAGGTACTTGTAGATCACGTCCCAGTTCATCAGGCGCTCCGAACAAAGCCGCGGCTGGCGCGCTTCTCGAGGAAGTGCATGCCGATCATGGCGATGATGGTCAGGCCCAGGTAGATGAAGGCGGCGACCATATAGAAGGTGAAGGGCTCCTTGCTGGCGGTCACGGCGATCTGCGAGCGACGCATGATTTCTTCCAGGCCGATGACCGAGACCAGGGCGGTGTCCTTCATCAGGATCATGAACAGGTTGCCCAGGCCGGGCAGGGCGATACGCCACATCTGCGGCAGGATCAGCTTCCAGAGGATGCGGCCCCCGCTCATGCCGAGGGCCTGGCCGGCCTCGCGATGTCCCTTGGGAATCGCCAGGATGGCGCCGCGGAACACCTCGGTAGCGTAGGCGCCGAAGCACAGGCCGAGGGCGATGGTGCCGGCGGCGAACGGATTCAGCTCCAGGCTGCCGATGCCGAGGAACTCGCCAAGGGCCGCCAGGCCCTGGACGGTACCGAAATAGATGAGCAGCACCCAGAGCAGTTCGGGGATGCCCCGGACGATGGTCGAGTAGCTGCCGCCAAGCCATTGCAGGGGCTTGTACGGGGAAGTCTTGGCCAGCGCGCCGAGCAGTCCGAGCACCAGGCCGAGGGCCAGGGCGGACAGGGCCAGCTGGATGGTCACCAGCGTGCCGGCGACGAGGGCGGGGCCGAAGCCGTGCAGGTCGAGGATCATGGGAGGCTACTGCAGAGGACGGCCGCCGCCCGGCTGGGCGGCGGCGGTCGGACGCATCAGTAGATGCTGAACGGGAAGTACTTGTCGTTGATCTGCTTGTAGGTGCCGTCTTCGACGATGGCCTTCAGCGCGGTGTTCAGCTTCTCGCGCAGCGGGTCGCCCTTGCGTACGGCGATGGCGATCTTGTCGTTGTCGAACACCGGGTCGCCCTTGAACTCGAAGTCCTTGCCGGCCTCGCTCTTCAGCCATTCCCAGTTGACGAACTTGTCGGCCAGCACGCCGTCGAGGCGGCCCGAGGACAGGTCGAGGTAGGCGTTTTCCTGGGTGTCGTACAGCTTGATCTCGACGGTGTCGGCCATGTTGTCCTCAAGCCAGGTGCCGGCGATGGTGGCGCGCTGGGCGCCGATCACCTTGCCTTTCAGGCTGGCCTTGTCGGTCTTGAGGTCGGCGGTCTTCGGCGCGATGAACTGCAGCTTGTTGGTGTAGTAGGGCTCGGTGAAGTCGACGGCCTGCTGGCGTTCCTCGGTGATCGACATGGAAGCGGCCAGGAAGTCGAACTTCTTGGCGTTCAGGGCCGGGATGATGCCGTCCCAGTCGGAAGTGACCACTTCGCACTCGGCGCCCATCTTGGCGCACAGGGCCTGGGCGATCTCCACGTCGAAGCCGCCGACCTTGCCGCTGGCATCGATCAGGTTGAAGGGCGGGTAAGCGCCTTCGGTACCGATCTTCAGTTTGTCCGCGGCGACTGCCTGGGTGCCGAATGCCAGGGTGGCGACGGCGGCCAGCAGGATCTTCTTATAGTTCTGCATGCGTGTTGCTCCGTTAGTGATTGCTGGACATGAATTGTTTGCAGCGTGCCGATTGCGGGTTGGTGAAGACCTGCTCGGGCGGCCCCTGCTCCTCCACCAGACCCTGGTGCAGGAATACCACCTCGCTGGACACCTGGCGCGCGAAATTCATCTCGTGGGTGACCAGCAACATGGTGCGGCCTTCCTCGGCGAGCGCACGGATCACGTTAAGCACTTCCTGTACCATTTCCGGGTCGAGTGCCGAAGTCGGCTCATCGAACAGGATCACCTTGGGCTGCATGGCCAGGGTACGGGCGATGGCGGCGCGCTGCTGCTGGCCGCCGGAAAGCTGGTTGGGGTAGGCGTGGCGCTTGTCGGCGATGCCGACCTTGGCCAGCAGCGCCTCGGCCACCTCGGTGGCTTCGGCCTTGCTCTGGCCGAGCACGCGACGGGGAGCCTCGATGATGTTGTCGAGGATGGTCATGTGCGGCCACAGGTTGAAATTCTGGAAGACGAAGCCGATCTCGCTGCGCAGGCGGTTGATCTGGCGGTTGTCGGCGGCGATCAGGTCGCCGTTCTTCGCCGACTTCAGCTTGAGTTGTTCGCCGGCGACGAAGATCTGCCCTTCGTGCGGGTTCTCCAGCAGGTTGATGCAGCGCAGGAAGGTCGACTTGCCGGAACCGGAGGAGCCGAGGATGGAGATCACGTCGCCGTCGCGAGCGGTCAGCGAGATGCCCTTGAGCACTTCAAGGTCGCCGTAGCGTTTGTGCAGGTTGCGGATTTCCAGCGCGGGCGTTGCCTCGGCCATGGGTGTTCCTCTTGTTATTCGGATGCGCTCCGGCTGCTGGCCGCCTTCCTAGCGTGCGGCTGAACCTAGCATAGCCCCAGCGGAGCGCCAAGCCGGGTTCCGGCCACGTTCGCCACGGCCGCGGCGTGTTGTCGCATCATGACAGTTGCGTGTCGCGCCCAAACAAAAAATGGCCGGGAGCAATGTGAGGCGCCGCTTGCGGCGGCGCCAGGGATTGGGGGAGACAAAAAAGCCCGATGCGCGGATCGGGCTTCTGTCGGCTAGCCGGCCCGGGCCGCGGCGCGTCGATGGCGGATGATCTCGATCACGCCCGGCAGGATCGACACGAAGATGATCGCCACGATCAGATAGTGCAGGTTGCTCTGCACCACCGGCAGGTTGCCGAAGAAGTAGCCGGCGTAGCTGAACAGCGTCACCCAGACGATGGCGCCGATCACGTTGTAGGCGGCGAAGCGGCGGTAGGGCATGTGGCCCATGCCGGCCACGAAGGGCGCGAAGGTGCGGACGATGGGCACGAAGCGGGCGAGGATGATGGTCTTGCCGCCGTGCTTCGCATAGAAGGCCTCGGTCAGCTCCAGGTAGCGGCGGCGGAAGATCTTCGAATCCGGGTTGGCGAACAGTTTGGCGCCGAAGAAGCGGCCGATGCTGTAGTTGACCGCGTCGCCGAGGATCGCGGCGATGATCAGCAGCACGACCATCAGGTGCACGTTCATCGCGTCCTGGGTGGCGATGGCGCCGGCGACGAACAGCAGCGAGTCGCCTGGCAGGAAGGGCGTCACCACCAGGCCGGTCTCGCAGAAGATGATCAGGAACAGGATGCCGTAGATCCACGGCCCGTAGGCGGCGGTCAGCTCCGCCAGGTGGCGGTCGATGTGCAGGATGAAGTCGATGACAAGCTGGATGAATTCCATGGGGGCCTCACTCGTCCGGGACGGCACGCTTCCTGCGCCGTGAATAGCAAAAAACCCCGAGGAATCGCTTCGCTCGGGGTTCTCGGTATTAGTGGTGCCCAGGGACGGAATCGAACCGCCGACACGGGGATTTTCAATCCCCTGCTCTACCGACTGAGCTACCTGGGCAACGGGGCGCCATTAAACGGATTTGGCTTTGCAGTGTCAAGCGAGGCCGATAAAAAATTTCAGTGCAAACGGGCGGTTAGCGTTGCGGCGTGGTTGTCGGCGTGGGAGCTGCTGGGTGGAACTCCGATTGCCGCGAAGCGTTTCTTTTTAATTGCTTCGCGGCCAAGGCCGCTCCCACGAAGATCACACGGAGGTTATGCGCTCGGCGGCACGTAGCCGTCGGCCTTGGCGTAGTCCTCGCCGGAGAGGAACTTGTCCATCTCGGCCTGGAGGAACTTGCGGTCCTCGGCGTTCATCATGTTCAGCCGGCGCTCGTTGATCAGCATGGTCTGGTGCGCCTGCCACTCGTCCCAGGCCTTCTTCGACACGTTGTTGTAGATGTCCTCGCCCTTGGCGCCGGGGTAGGGCGGGCGATCGAGGCCGGGCAGGTCTTCGTTGTACTTGCGGCAGTGGATGGTGCGGCTCATGGCTGTTCTCCTGCATTCAGTGCGTCCGCGGCTCGTTTGAGGAGCTTCTTCACCGGGGCGGCCAGGCCCAGGCGCGGCGGGCTGGCGAGGTTATACCAGAGCCAGTCGCCCTCGGCCATGACGGGGCTGGCCTGTTCCACCCGGACCAGCCAGGGCTCGATGGCCAGCTGGAAGTGGCTGAAGGTGTGGGTCAGGCCGGACAGCTCGCGTGGCTCGCCGAGGCGCAGGGCATGCTTGCTGGCCAGCGGGGCGAGGGCGCCGAGATCGTCCAGTTCCGGCAGGCTCCACAGGCCTCCCCACAAGCCGCTGGAAGGGCGGCGGTAGAGCAGGATGGCGCCTTCGTGGTTGGCCAGCAGCGGCATCAGCGTGCGCTTCTGTGGCAGCGCCTTGCGCGGCTTGGGCTCGGGGAAGTCGGTCTCGCGGCCGAGCAGATGGGCGCGGCAGCCGTCGCGCACCGGGCACAGCAGGCAGCTCGGCTTGCTGCGGGTGCAGAGGGTGGCGCCCAGGTCCATCATCGCCTGGGTGTAGTGATTGACCCGCTGGTGCGGGGTCAGCTGCTCGGCCAGCTGCCAGAGCTGGTCGGCCACCTTCGGCTCGCCCGGGTAGCCGTGCTGGGCCTTGTAGCGGGCCAGCACGCGCTTGACGTTGCCGTCGAGGATCGGTGCGCGGATGTCCATGCTCAGGCTGGCGATGGCGCCGGCGGTGGAGCGGCCGATGCCGGGCAGTTCGGCGAGTTGCTCGACCGAGCGCGGGAATTCGCCGCCATGCTGTTCCACCACGGTCTTCGCCGCCTTGTGCAGGTTGCGCGCGCGGGTGTAGTAGCCGAGCCCCGTCCACAGGTGCAGCACTTCGTCCTCGGGCGCCTCGGCCAACGCCTGGACGCTGGGCAGCGCGTCCATGAAGCGGTCGAAGTAGCCGAGCACGGTGCTGACTTGGGTCTGCTGCAGCATGATTTCGGAGACCCACACCCGGTACGGGGTGATGCCCTGTTGCCAGGGCAGGTCCTTGCGCCCGTGCAGGTCGTACCAGGCCAGCACAGCGCCGTTGAACTGCTCGGGGGTCATCGCTTGAACAGGCCCTTCAGTGCGTCCTTGAGTTCCGGGGTGACCTTGTCGCCGAGCTTCTCTTCCAGTTTCTCGCTGAGCTTGTCGCCGGCCAACTTGGCGGCGACCTTGCCGAGGCCGTCCTTGTCCAGGCGGCAGGCCTTGGCGCCCAGTTCCAGCGGGCCGCGGCAGCGCAGCGGCCACTCCAGGCCGACGTAGCGTTCGTTGACCTGGCAGGCCGGGTCCGGCATGGCGCGCTTGTCGCCTTCGATGACGATGCCGACGCGGTAGTCCATGCCCAGCACGCGCAGGTCGAGGTCGCCGTCGCCGTTGACCGTCAGACCGGGGATACGCGCCTTGAGGTCCGGATTGCTGGCCACGCCGTTGTGGAAGTTGAGGTTGCCGTGCAGTTCCTCGAAGGGCGTGTCCTTGCCGCGCGGCTCGCCGGACAGCGACTTGCGGTTGAGGGTGGCGATGCCCTGGCAGAGTTGCTGCTCCAGGTTGGCGTCGATCAGCACGCCGTTGCTCAGGCTGAAGCTGGCGGTGCCGTTGAGGGCGTCGATCCAGGCCTTCTCGCTGTTGCCCTGGGTGCGCAGGTCGGCGTTCAGGTCGAGCTGGCCGCGCACCGGCGCCTTCTCGCCGCGGGCCTCGATCAGCTTCTCCAGCGGAACGCGCTTGAGCTGCTTGTTTGCGGTCAGCACCGGGGCGGCCGGGCGCGCGTCGAGCTGCGAACGCACGGCGAACTCGCCGCCGTGCAGGTCGCCGCGCATTTCCTTGAGGTCGATCAGGCCGCCCTTGGCGGTGAGGGAGATGCGCGCGTCCTCGATCGGCAGCTTGCTCAGGGTCAGCTGGCCGAGGCCCAGGTCGGCCTGGACGTCGAGCTTGCGCAGGGTATCCAGCGGCAGCAGCGGTGCCTCACTCCAGGCCTGCTGGGTCGGGGCGTTGGGCAGCGGCGTGGTGCCGCTGGCGCCAGCGGCGGCCGTGGCTTCCTTGACTTCGTTCTTGCGCGCCGCGCCGGCGCTGGCGTCCTTGGCCTCGGGCGGCAGGTAGCGGTCGAGGTCGAGGCGGTCGCCCTTCAGCTGCACGCGCAGGGCGCGCTTGGCGAAGTCGCTGACCGCCAGGCTGCCGCCCAGGGTGCTGTCGTCCAGCTTCAGTGAGAGGTCGTTGAAGGCCAGGCTGTTCGGCGTACCGGCCAGGCGGGCGGACAGCTCGACGCGGCTCAGCGTGCCGTTGTCGCGCATGGGCGGCAGGGCAATGCCCAGGCCGTCGAGGAATTCGCGCAGGTTGAACTGGGCCAGCGACAGGTTGCCCTCCAGCTGGGCGGCCTTGTCCAGGTCGCGCAGCTTGAGTTCGCCGAGGGCGCGCAGCTGGTTGGCGGAGAGCTTGATGCCGGTCCACTCGGCCACCTGGGCGGATTGGTCGAGCAGCAGCTGGCCCTGGCTGGAGAAGGTCAGGGTCTTGCCGTTGAGCGGCTCGCCCGAGGCCTCGCCGGCCAGCTTGAGGTCCTGCAGCTGGTAGCGCTTGAGCCCGCGGTCGAAGCGCAGCAGGCCCTGCAGTTCGGTCTTGGCGCGCAGCACCGGCTGGTTGGTGCCGAGGAAGGCGAGCAGCTTGACCGGGATGTCGGTGCCCTCGCGGATGGCGCCGGTGGACAGTTCGATGCCCTCGGCGCTGAACTGCTGGCCGCTCTGGGCGTCGTGGAAGTCCACGCGGGAGTTGCTGATGGTCAGGCTGTCGATATCCAGCTTGACCGGCCTGCCGCTCTCGTCGGTGGTTTGCGCGGTCGGCTCGCGCGGCTCGGCGGGGGGCTGGGCGGTGCTCTCCTCACCGGTGGCCGATGCCGGCCGGCCGATGCCTTCCCAGTTGCTGCGGCCCTTGTCGTCGCGCTGCAGGGTCAGGTTGAGGCCGTCGACGCGGATGTCGCTCATCTGCACTTCGCGGTAGAGCAGCGGCAGCACGCGCACGGAGAGGCCGAGCAGGCGCAGGTCGGCGAAGGGCTTGTCCGGCGTCTCGGCGCTGGCCAGGGTGGCGTCGGTCAGTTCCAGGCCGAGCCAGGGGAACAGGCTCCAGCCGATGTCGCCGTTGAGGGTCAGTTCCAGGTTGGCCTTGTCGCGGGCCAACTGGCGGATCTCGTCCTTGTAGTCGTTGGGGTCGAACAGGTGGGTCAGGGCGAAGCCGAGGCCGACGACGACCAGCAGCAGCCCGAGAAACGCCAGACCCAGGATTTTGCCGAAGGCTTTCATGGACCAAGTCCTTGTATGGGTTCTTCTATATGGGGCGGGAGTATACCGCTGCCGGGTGATGCGGCGGGCACCGCGTCGAGCCGTGCTCGGCTCGGGGTTGGATGGCCGGGGCGGCAGGCGGTTCCCCGGTGGCATGGTCGGTTGTGGGTGAGTTCAGCCCGTGGGAGCGGACTTGTCCGCGAACAGGACTGACAGCAAGGCTTCGCGGCCAATCGGAATGCCACCCAGCCGCTCCCGCACAACCCAAGTGAACAGCATTACTCCGGTGTCGGGTTTTCTGCTACAGCGGGTCCAGCGGCAGGCCGGTGCGCGCGGCCAGGGCCTGGCTCTCCAGATGGTCCTTCGGCGCCGCCAGGTGCAGCGGCTTGCCGGCCTCGGCCGCCAGGCGCCTGGCCTCGTCGAGGATGCGCCGGGCCACGCCGCGCTTGCGGGTGACCTTGCGCACGCACAGGTGCGACAGGCTCCAGTGCGCCGCGCCGCGCTCCAGCAGGGCGGCGCCGAGCAGGCGGTCGTTGAAGCGCCCGGCGATCAGCTTGCCCGAGCCGATGCCGTCGGCCAGCAGGGCGTCGACGCTGGCGTAGGGCGCCAGCAGCCAGTCCGGGGCGTCGGCGTAGACCTTGCCCAGGTCGGTGTGGTCCTGGGCGGACGGGCGGCTGACGATTTCGACCAGAACGGGCATGGCGGCTTCCTCGGGAGAGCAGGCCGGGCAGTGTAAGGCCAGGTCGATCACGCCGATAGCCATTGCCCCGACCGCCGCCGGTAGCCGCCCAAGCCACGGCCCGCCTATAATGGCGGCCTTTTCCCGTGAGCAGCCCTGGAGCTGGAGAGATGGCCGAACGTACGGCATCCGTCGAGCGCAACACCCTGGAGACCCAGATCAAGGTCTCGATCAACCTGGATGGCACCGGCAAGGCCAAGTTCGACATTGGCGTGCCCTTCCTCGAGCACATGCTCGATCAGATCGCCCGTCATGGCCTGATCGACCTGGATATCTACTGCAAGGGCGACCTGCACATCGACGACCACCACACCGTAGAGGACGTCGGCATCAGCCTCGGCCAGGCCTTCGCCAAGGCCGTCGGCGACAAGAAGGGCATGACCCGCTACGGCCACTCCTACGTCCCGCTGGACGAGGCGCTGTCGCGCGTGGTGATCGACTTCTCCGGCCGTCCCGGCCTGCAGATGCACGTGCCCTTCACCCGCGCGGTGGTCGGTGGCTTCGATGTGGACCTGTTCCAGGAGTTCTTCCAGGGCTTCGTCAACCACGCCCAGGTCAGCCTGCACATCGACAACCTGCGCGGGCACAACACCCACCACCAGATCGAGACCGTGTTCAAGGCTTTTGGCCGCGCCCTGCGCATGGCCGTGGAACTGGACCCGCGCATGGCCGGGCAGATGCCGTCGACCAAGGGCACCCTGTAAATGCAGACGGTCGCAGTAATCGACTACGGCATGGGCAACCTGCACTCGGTGGCCAAGGCGCTGGAACACGTCGGCGCCGGCCGGGTGCTGGTGACCAGCGACGCCGCGACGATCCGCGAGGCCGACCGGGTGGTGTTCCCCGGCGTTGGCGCGATCCGCGACTGCATGGCCGAGATCAAACGCCTGGGCTTCGACGCGCTGGTGCGCGAGGTCAGCGTCGATCGCCCGTTCCTCGGCATCTGTGTCGGCATGCAGGCCCTGCTGGAGCGCAGCGAGGAGAACGGCGGAGTCGACTGCATCGGCCTGTTCCCCGGCCAGGTGCGCTTCTTCGGCAAGGATCTGCACGAGGACGGCGAGCACCTGAAGGTGCCGCACATGGGCTGGAACGAGGTCGCCCAGGCGGTCGACCACCCGCTCTGGCACGAGATCCCGGACAACGGCCGCTTCTACTTCGTGCACAGCTACTACATCGAGGCCGGCAACCCGGCCCAGGTGGTCGGCCGCGGCCACTACGGCAAGGACTTCGCCGCGGCGCTGGCCGACGGCTCGCGCTTCGCCGTGCAGTTCCACCCGGAGAAGAGCCACAGCCACGGCCTGCAGCTGCTGCAGAACTTCGTCGCCTGGGACGGCCGCCGCTGATGAGCCGGGGCCGCAAGATCGCGCCGCTGGAACTGGAGGGCGCCGCGCAGCAGGCGGCCCTGCAGGCCCTGGAGCGTTTCCTGGAAGACCGCTTCGAACTCGAGCTGGGCTCGTTCGAGGTGCAGGAAGTGCTTGATCTGATCGCGCGCGAGATCGCCCCGCACTACTACAACAAGGCGATCGCCGACGCCCAGGCGTTGCTGGCCGATCGCTTCGCCAGCCTGGAGAGCGACCTGTGGGCGCTCGAAAAGGCCTGACGCCACAGAAATCACGACTCGAGCAGGTTCAACCGATGCTGATTATCCCCGCTATCGATCTCAAGGACGGCGCCTGCGTGCGCCTGCGCCAGGGCCGCATGGAGGACTCCACCGTGTTCTCCGACGACCCGGTGAGCATGGCCGCCAAGTGGGTCGAGGGCGGCTGCCGTCGCCTGCACCTGGTGGACCTGAACGGCGCCTTCGAGGGCCAGCCGGTCAACGGCGAAGTGGTCACTGCCATCGCCAGGCGCTACCCGAACCTGCCGATCCAGATCGGCGGCGGCATCCGCACCTTGGAAACCATCGAGCACTACGTTCGCGCCGGCGTCAGCTACGTGATCATCGGCACCAAGGCCGTCAAAGAGCCGGAATTCGTCACCGAGGCGTGCAAGGCCTTCCCGGGCAAGGTCATCGTCGGCCTGGACGCCAAGGACGGCTTCGTCGCCACCGACGGCTGGGCCGAGGTCTCCACCGTGCAGGCCACCGACCTGGCCAGGCGCTTCGAGGCCGACGGCGTGTCCGCCATCGTCTACACCGACATCGCCAAGGACGGCATGATGCAGGGCTGCAACATCCCGGCGACCGTGGCCCTGGCCAACGCCAGCCGCATCCCGGTGATCGCCTCCGGCGGCATCCACAACATCGGCGACATCCAGGCCCTGCTGGACGCCAACAACCCCGGCATCATCGGCGCCATCACCGGTCGCGCGATCTACGAGGGCACCCTCGACGTGGCCGAGGCCCAGGCCGTCTGCGACCTCAAGTACAAGGTCGAGTGAGTTGAACGGGGTGCGCCGCGCGCACCGCTGACGGGTTACCGGTGCGCGTGGCGCACCCTACGAGAGAAGTCGCCATGGCACTGGCCAAACGCATCATCCCCTGCCTCGACGTGGACAACGGCCGCGTGGTCAAGGGCGTCAAGTTCGAGAACATCCGCGACGCCGGCGACCCGGTGGAGATCGCCCGCCGCTACGACGAGCAGGGCGCGGACGAAATCACCTTCCTCGACATCACCGCCAGCGTCGACGGCCGCGACACCACCCTGCACACCGTGGAGCGCATGGCCAGCCAGGTGTTCATCCCGCTGACCGTGGGTGGCGGCGTGCGCACCGTGCAGGACATCCGCAACCTGCTCAACGCCGGGGCCGACAAGGTCTCGATCAACACCGCCGCGGTGTTCAACCCGGAGTTCGTCGGCGAGGCCGCCGCGCGCTTCGGCTCCCAGTGCATCGTGGTCGCCATCGACGCCAAGAGGGTCGCCCCGGGCCGCTGGGAAATCTTCACCCACGGCGGGCGCAAGCCGACCGGCCTGGACGCCGTGGCCTGGGCCAAGAAGATGGAAGACCTGGGCGCCGGCGAGATCCTGCTCACCAGCATGGACCAGGACGGCGTGAAGAGCGGCTACGACCTGGGCGTCACCCGCGCCATCAGCGAGGCCGTGGGCATCCCGGTGATCGCCTCCGGCGGCGTCGGCAACCTGGAGCACCTGGCCGCTGGCATCCTCGAAGGCAAGGCCGACGCGGTGCTGGCCGCCAGCATCTTCCACTTCGGCGAATACAGCGTGCCGGAGGCCAAGGCTTACCTGGCCAGCCGCGGCATCGTGGTGCGCTGACAGCCTGCTGTGCGGGAGTCGCTAACCGGCCATGACCATGGCCGGCTAGAATAGGAGGGTCTGTTCGCCACGGCGAACCCCTCTTCGACAAGGAGTCCCTATGCTGCTCTCCAGGCTGCTGGCCCTGTTCCTGCTGTTGGTCGGCACCACTCTGGCGCGCGCCGAATCGCTGGTGCTGCTCACTGAGAATCTTCCCCCCTTCAACATGGCCGTCAGCGGCGGCAATTTCGCCCGCGACGACGGCATCACCGGCATCAGTACCGAGACCACGCGCCTCATCTGCGAGCGCGCCGGCATCGAATGCCAGCAGATCCTCCGCTTCCCCTGGGAGCGGGTCTACACCCAGGCGCTCAACGAGGCCGGCTACGGCCTGTTCTCGGTGGCGCGCACCGCCGAGCGCGAAGACCTGTTCAAGTGGGTCGGCCCCATCGCCGGCGAGGACTGGGTGCTGCTCGCCCGCGCCGACTCGCCGATCCAGCTGACCAGCCTGGACCAGGCCGGCCAGTACCGGCTGGGCGGCTACAAGGGCGACGCGCCCAGCGAGAAGGTGGTCGAGAGCGGCCTGCAGGTGCAGCAGTCGCTCTACGACAAGGAGAACCCGGTGCGCCTGGCCGAAGGCCAGATCGACCTGTGGGTGACCTCCTCGGTGGCCGGCCAGTACCTGGCCCGCCAGCAGGGCTACGCGGACTTCCGCGTGGTGCTGACCTTCGGTCGCGGCGACCTCTATCTGGCGCTCAACAAGCAGACGCCGGACGCCACCGTGGACAAGCTGCGCACCGCCCTGGAGCAACTGCGCGGCGAGGGTCGCCTGCAGGCCATTTCCCAGAAGTATTGAGTTTCGCCGCCTACACTTGGGTGGGCGCCGTGTCGTCGCATCTGGTTCGCTTCTTGCGTGATCGCCGGGAGCGATTTCTCCGGCGCTGGCCGCCGTGACGTAGTTCCATGTGCTGTCATCCTGGCGTGGCACTATGCGCGCTTCAGCCGTGCCACCCGTGTGCGCACGGCCACTTGCAGAGAAGTCGCCCGAACAACCACAACTCTGGAGCTGTACTGCAATGTTGAAGTATCTGCACAAGGCGCTGTTCCTGGCGCTGCTGGCGCTGGCCGGCGGCGCGCGAGCCGAAGTCTCCGACGACTACAAGATGATCCTGCTGACGGAGAACTTCCCGCCGTTCAACATGGCCATCGACGAGAAGAACTTCGCCCGCGACGACAGCATCGACGGCATCAGCGCCGATATCGTGCGCGAGGTGTTCAAGCGCGCGGGCATCAACTACAACCTCAGCCTGCGCTTCCCCTGGGACCGCATCTATCGCCTGACCCTGGACAAGCCTAACTACGGCCTGTTCTCCACCACCTTCACGGAAGAGCGCAAGCCGCTGTTCAAGTGGGTCGGCCCGCTGGCCAAGAGCGAGTGGGTGCTGCTCGCCGCGCCGGGCAGCACGATCAAGGTCAACAGCCTGGACGAGGCCCGCCAGTACACCATCGGCGCCTACAAGAACGATGCCGTCAGCCAGCACCTGGAAAGCAAGGGCCTCACGCCGGTCAACTCGCTGCGCGACCAGGAAAACGTCGCCAAGCTGATGAGCGGCAAGATCGACCTGTGGGCGACCACCGACCCGGTCGGCCGCTACCTGGCCAAGCAGGAAGGCGCCAGCGGCCTGCAGGTGGTGCTGCGCTTCAACAGCGCCGAGCTGTTCCTGGCGCTGAACCAGGAAACCCCGGACGAGGTGGTCCAGCGCCTGCAGAAGGCCCTGGACGAGCTGCGCGCCGAAGGCTTCGTCGACGAGATCACCAGCAACTATCTATAAGCCGCGGCGGCCGGCCGGTGAGGGCCTGCGCGCCGCCACCGCCCGGTGGTTCGTGCTAACCTTCTGCCGCTCCGGTTGGCTGATGGCCACGTTCAGGGCACAGGAGAGCGGCCCGCTCTCCCGCCTTCCCCGACTGTCAAGGATACGGATATGTTGTTGAAGCGACTGACCATGGTGTTGCTGGGCGCAGGCCTGCTGCTGTCCACCCTGGCGCGAGCCGAACTGCCCGCCGACTACAAGGTGGTGCTGCTGACCGAGAACTTCCCGCCCTACAACATGGCCACCAACGGCAAGAACTTCGCCCGCGAGGAAAACCTCAGCGGCATCGCCGTGGACGTGGTGCGCGAGATGTTCAAGAGTGCCGGCATCGGCTACCACATGACCCTGCGTTTCCCCTGGGCGCGGGTCTACAAGATGGCCCTGGAGAACCCCGACCACGGCGCCTTCGTGATGGCCAAGCTGCCGGAGCGGGAAAGGCTGTTCAAGTGGGTCGGCCCCATCGGGCCGGACGACTGGGTGATGCTGGCCCGGGCCGACAGCACCATCAACCTGATCAGCCTGGAGCAGGCCAAGTCCTACCGGGTCGGCGCCTACAAGGGTGACGCCATCGAGGAGCACCTGCTCGGCCAGGGCCTGCAGCCGATCAGTTCGCTGCGCGACCAGGAGAACGCCCACAAGCTGCAGGAAGGCAAGATCGACCTCTGGGCCACCGGCGATCCCGCCGGCCGCTACCTGGCCAAGCAGGAGGGCATCACCGGCCTGAAGACCGTGCTGCGCTTCGACAACACCGAGCTGTACCTGGCCCTCAACCCGGAGACCCCCGACGAGGTGGTCGAGCGCCTGCAGAAGGCCCTGGATGGCCTGCGCGCCAGCGGCAAGGTCGACCAGATCTTCCAGAACTACGTGCAGTGATCCGCGTAGGGTGCGTCGTGCGCACTGCTGCCGTTCGCGGTGGCTGGTGCGCATGGCGCACCCTACGAGAGCGGGCCGCGGTGGCGTGTATACGACCAATAAAAAGTCTGTGTCTCCGTTAGTTGTTGCACACCTTGTGGGAGCGGCCTTATCCGCGAATTTCGCGGCCAATCGGAATGCCGCCCAGCCGCTCCCACAAGAGCAGAATTACGCCACCAACACGTAACGGGTACATGGCCAATAAAAAAGACTCTGTACCCGTTACGTGTTGTAGTGCTCTGACTCATTCTGGGTCCCCGCCTGCGCGGGGATGACGAGGTAGGGGGGAGTTTCTTCCGAAACTGTCATTCCCGCGCAGGCGGGAATCCAGGGGCAGGCAGCTGCAGCGTTCAGATAGAGGGGCTTGACTGCGCAGCACGTAGGGTAGCCGCTTGCCGGCGTAACCCGCCTGCGGTGGCGCGGTCGATTGCGCTGGTGGTTACGGCCTGTGGCCCAACCACCCTACCGGCGCCCAGGCAGGCCGCTTCCGCAGGGCAGCTGTAGTATCTGCAACCCGCAACGGGGTCATAGCCAATAAAAGACGATGTCCCCGTTAAATGCTGCGAGCGGATTTATCCGCGAATTTCGCGGCCAATTGGAATGCCACCCAGCCGCGCCGTGCCCACGAAAGCAGGATTGCGCCACCAGCACGTCACGGGGACATGGCCAAGAAAAAACCGGGCATCGCCCGGTTTTTTTCGTTTCCGCCCCCGGGGTCAGTCGCCGCGGGTGACGCTCAGCCCCTTGAGCAGGTTGAGCGCCTGACTCAGCTGGTAGTCGTCGTCCTGCGGGCGCGGGTCCTGTTTCTTGCGGCTGCCGGTCGGGCGGTCTTCACCGCCGTTGCCGTTGCCCAGGTGGCCGGCCAGGTCGGCTTCCTTGATCAGCTCGCCGCCGTCCTCGCGGGTCAGCTTGGCGCGCGTCACCTCGATGTCCGGGATGATGCCTTGGGCCTGGATGGAGCGGCCGTTGGGCGTGTAGTAGAGGGCGGTGGTCAGCTTCAGGGCGCGGTCGTTGTTCAGCGGCAGCACGGTCTGCACCGAGCCCTTGCCGAAGCTGTCGGTGCCCATCAGCACGCCGCGCTTGTGGTCCTGCAGGGCGCCGGCGACGATTTCCGAGGCCGAGGCGCTGCCGCCGTTGATCAGCACCACCAGCGGCACGCCCTCGCTGGCGTCGACCGGGTCGGCGTTGAAGCGCAGCTCGGAGTTGGCGATGCGGCCCTCGGTGTAGACGATCAGGCCCTGCTTGAGGAAGTGGTCGGCCACCTCGACCGCGGCCTGCAGCACGCCGCCGGGGTTGTTGCGCAGGTCCAGCACCAGGCCGCGCAGCTTCTTGCCGTTGTCCTTGCGCAGCTTGGCCAGGGCCTTGCCGACTTCCTCGCCGGTGTTGACCTGGAACTGGGTGATGCGGATCAGCCCGTAGCCATCCTCCAGCATCTGGCTCTTCACGCTGCGCACCTTGATCACCGCGCGGGTCAGCTCGACGTCGAACGGGCGGCCGCCCTCGCGCACCAGGGTCAGGCTGATCTTGCTGCCGGCCTTGCCGCGCATCTTGTCCACCGCCTCCATCAGCGACATGCCCTTGGTCGGCTGGCCGTCGATCTTGACGATCAGGTCGCTCGGCTGGATGCCGGCCTTGGAGGCAGGCGTATCGTCGATCGGCGAGACCACCTTGATGAAGCCGTCCTCGGTACCGACCTCGATACCGAGACCGCCGAACTCGCCGCTGGTGCTTTCCTGCAGCTCGGCGAAGGCTTCCGGCTCGAGGTAGGCCGAGTGCGGGTCGAGATTGCTGAGCATGCCCTTGATGGCGTTCTCCAGCAGGGTCTTGTCGTCCACCGGCTTCACGTAGGCGGCCTTGATGCGGTCCATCACCTCGGCGAAGGTGCGCAGCTCGTCCAGCGGCAGCGGTGCTTTGGCGTCGGTCGCGGTGGCGGGCGCCTCGACCACTTCTGCGGCCGCCGCGGCCGTGCCGCCGAGCAGCAGGCCGAGGGCCAGGGCGATGGGGGTGAGGCGACGGAATTGCTGCATGTGAACTCCCAATGTAATGAGGCACCGACGTCGCTGGCCGTCAGCCCTGGGCGCGGCACCACTGCGCGGGGTCGCTCGGGCGGCCCTGCTGGCGGATGGCGAAGTACAGCGCCGGGGTATCCTGGCCACCGCTGGTGCCGACCGTGGCGATGGCTTCTCCTGCCTTGACGATGTCACCGGCGTCCTTCAACAGGCTCTGATTGTGACCATACAGGCTCAGGTAACCGTTCCCGTGATCGAGGATGACCAGAAGCCCGGCGCCACGCAACCAGTCGGCGAACACCACGCGCCCGCCGTGCACCGCGTGTACCTGGCTGCCTGCGCCGGCGCCGATCAGCACGCCGTCCCAGGTGGAGCGTGAATCGCCGGCGCGCGGCGAGCCGAAGCGCGCCACCAGGCGGCCGTTGACCGGCCACGGCAGCTTGCCCTTGGCCTTGGCGAAGGGACCGCCGAAGGCCGCGCCGTCGCTGGAGACCGCCGGGCCGGACGGGGTAGAGGGCCTGCCTGACTCGCGCGCCTTCTGCGCCTCCAGCGCGGCCAGGCGACGGGCCTCCTCGGCTTCGCGGGCCTGGCGGGCCAGGGTTTCCTCGATGGTCTTGAGAACGCGGGATAGCTCGATCTGTTCCTGCTCTCGCGCCTTGAGCTTGCGGTCGCCGGCGCCGTATTCCTTGTTCAGCTTGGCCAGCGCCACCTGGCGCTCCTTGCGCACGTTGGCCAGTTCGCCGCGGCGAGTGTCCAGGGCGCTCTTCTGTTCCTGCAGCTGGGCCTGCTGGCTGGCGATGTCCTGCTCGACGTTGGCCAGCTGGCGCAGGGTCTCGTTGAAGGCGCCGAGCTGCTCCAGGCGGGCCTTGCCCAGGTAGTCGTAGTAGGTGAGGTTGCGCGAGAACTGCTCCGGCTGCTGCTGGTTGAGCAGCAGGCGCAGCGGTTCCCGCTGGCCGCTCTGGTAGGCGGCGCGCGCCTGGATGGCGATCAGCCGCTGCTGCTCAAGGCGCGACTGCTGGAGTTTTTTTTTCTCCTGGTCGAGGCGCTTCAGCTCTTCCTCGCTCTTCTTCAGTTCGCCTTCCAGGCCCTTGACCTGTTTCTCCAGGCCGCCCATTTCCTTCTCGGTGCGCTGCAGCTCCTTCTGCACGCCGGATTTCTCCTGCTGCAGCTTCTCCAGCAGTTTCTTCAGCTCGGCCACGTCGGCGCGGGCGGCTTCCAGCTGCTTCTGGGTTTCCGCCTTCTCGTCGGCGAAGGCCGGGACGACAAGGCAGGACAGGAGTACGAGGGCGAGGGCGCGGAACATGGGCGATGCGGGCACCTGGAGCGAGGACGGCCTAGTATGCCCGTGGCGCCGCGCAAAAAAAACGCCCGCAGGCGGCAGCCGGCGAGCGTTTCACGGATTGCTCCGGGTTATTGCAGCTGGACGATGGTGGTGCCGGTCATTTCCGCCGGCACCGGCATGCCCATCAGGGTCAGCAGGGTCGGCGCCACGTCGGCCAGCACGCCGCCTTCGCGGATGCGCGCCGGGCGCTTGCCGACATAGATGAAGGGCACCGGCTCGCAGGTGTGGGCGGTGTGCGCCTGGCCGGTGCACTCGTCTTCCATCTGCTCGACGTTGCCGTGGTCGGCGGTGATCAGGGCCTCGCCGCCGACCCTGTCCAGCGCCTCGACGATGCGGCCGACGCAGGTGTCCAGGGTTTCCACGGCCTTGACCGCCGCCTCGAACACGCCGGTGTGCCCGACCATGTCGCCGTTGGCGTAGTTGACCACGATCACGTCGAAGCGCTGGTTGTCGATGGCGTCGACGATCTTGTCGGTCACTTCCGGCGCGCTCATCTCCGGCTGCAGGTCGTAGGTGGCGACGTTGGGCGATGGGATCAGGATGCGCTCCTCGCCGGCGAAGGGCTCTTCGCGGCCGCCGGAGAAGAAGAAGGTGACGTGGGCGTACTTCTCGGTCTCGGCGATGCGCAGCTGGGTCTTGCCGTTGTTGGCCAGGTACTCGCCGAGCACGTTGGTCAGCGGTTCCGGCTTGTAGGCGCTGGGCGTCGGGATGGTGGCGGCGTACTGGGTCAGCATGACGAAGCCGGCCAGTTGCGGCACGCGCTTGCGCTCGAATTCCTTGAAGCCGGGCTCGACGAAGGCGCGGGTCAGCTCGCGGGCGCGGTCGGCGCGGAAGTTCATGAATACCACGGCGTCGCCGTCTTCCACCTTCACCGGCGCGCCGATGGTGGTGGCCTTGACGAACTCGTCGCTCTCGCCGCGCGCGTAGGCGGCTTCCAGGCCCTCGACGGCGCTGGCGGCGGCGAACTGGCCCTGGCCCTCGACGATCAGGTGGTAGGCCTGCTCGACGCGGTCCCAGCGGTTATCGCGGTCCATGGCGAAGTAGCGGCCGGTGAGGCTGGCGATGCGGCCCTTGCCGAGACGGGCGAAGGTGGCGTCGAGCAGTTCCAGCGAGGGCTGCGCGCTCTTCGGCGGGGTGTCGCGGCCGTCGAGGAAGGCGTGCAGGTAGATCTTCTCGGCGCCACGCCGGGCGGCCAGCTCGGCCATGGCCACGATGTGGTCCTGGTGGCTGTGCACGCCGCCGTCGGAGAGCAGGCCGAGGATGTGCACGGCCTTGCCGGCGCCCACTGCCTTGTCCACCGCGGCGTTGATCTCGACGTTCTCGAAGAACTCGCCGTCGCGGATCGCCTTGGTCACCCGGGTGAAGTCCTGATACACCACGCGGCCGGCGCCGAGGTTCATGTGACCGACCTCGGAGTTGCCCATCTGCCCGTCCGGCAGGCCCACGTCCATGCCGCTGCCGGAGATCAGGCCGTGCGGGTAGGTGGCGCGCAGGCGGTCGTAGACTGGGGTGCGGGCGGCGTGGATGGCGTTGTATTCGGGGCTGTCGCTGTGGCCGAAGCCGTCGAGGATGATCAGGACCAGGGGTTTGGGCGTGGCGCTCATGAAGGCTGGCTCGCTGTGGTGATCAAAAAGGTCGGGCATTCTACCGGCGGAACACCCGCTGCGTCACCGCCGGGCGGGGCTTGGCCCGATGGGCGCGCTGTGTATACTGGCCGCCATTTTAGGCTTTGGAACCTCGCGATGCTGGCCCAACTGATTGAATTTGCCACTAACCACTATGTATTGAGTGGATGCTTCGTCGTGCTGGCGGTGCTGCTGCTGGTCACCGAGCTGCGCAAGGGCGGGCAGAGCCTGTCGAGCCGCGAGCTGACGGCGCTGGTGAACCGGGACGAAGGCGTGGTGCTGGACATTCGCAACAGCAAGGACTTCTCCGCCGGCCATATCGTCGACGCGCTGAACATTCCGTTCGACAAGGTCGCTGGCCGTCTCTCCGAGCTGGAGAAGTACAAGGCCAAGACCATCATCGTGGTCGATGCCATGGGCCAGCACGCCGGCAGCGTCGCCCGCGACCTGAAGAAGGCCGGCTTCACCGCCGCCAAGCTGTCCGGCGGCATCGCCACCTGGCGCGGCGACAACCTGCCGGTGGTCAAGTGACATGACCGAGGTGGTCGTCTATTCCAGCGCCTGGTGCCCCTACTGCATCCGCGCCAAGCAGCTGCTGACCGGCAAGGGCGTGGCCTTCCGCGAGGTCAGCGTGGACGGCAAGCCGGACGTGCGCGCCGAGATGACCCGCAAGGCCGGGCGCACCTCGGTGCCGCAGATCTGGATCGGCGCCACCCATGTCGGTGGCTGCGACGACCTCTTCGCCCTGGAGCGCGCCGGCCGGCTCGACGCGCTGCTCGGCTCCTGAACCCTTTCAGAAACCCCTAGTACAGAAGAACTGCCATGACTGAACAAGCAACCAACGGCGCCGCCGTCGAGAACAACGAAGGCCCTCAGTTTTCCCTGCAGCGCATCTATGTGAAGGACCTGTCCTTCGAGGCGCCGAAGAGCCCCGAGATCTTCCGCCTGGAGTGGGCCCCGAGCGTCGCCCTGGACCTGAACACCAAGCAGCGCCAGCTGGACGGCAACTTCTTCGAAGTGGTGCTGACCCTGTCGGTCACCGTGAAGACCGGTGAAGACATCGCCTTCATCGCCGAAGTGCAGCAGGCCGGCATCTTCCTGATCCAGGGCCTGGACCCGGCTTCCATGAGCCACACCCTGGGCGCCTTCTGCCCGAACATCCTGTTCCCCTACGCCCGCGAGACCCTGGACAGCCTGGTCATCCGCGGTTCCTTCCCGGCCCTGATGCTGTCGCCGGTGAACTTCGACGCCCTGTACGCCCAGGAGCTGCAGCGTCAGCAGGAAGCAGCCGGCGCCCAGGCCTGATCGCCCGCCGCTGTCGAGGAGCCGCCGCAAGGCGGCTTCTGCGTTTCAGGCCCCGGCGAAATCCAGCTGGCGCCAGCCCTCGTAGACCACCACCGCCACCGCGTTGGACAGGTTGAGGCTGCGGCACTGGGGACGCATGGGCATGCGCAGGCGCTGCTCGTCCGGGATCTGCGCCAGCACGTCGGCGGGCAGGCCGCGGCTTTCCGGGCCGAACAGCAGCAGGTCGCCGGCGCGGTAGCTCATCTGGGCATAGCCGTGGCTGGCCTTGGTGGTGAAGGCCAGCACCCGGTTGGGCTGGACGTCCGTGATACAGTCGGCCAGCGATGCGTGGCGCTTCAGCGTGGCGTATTCGTGGTAGTCCAGGCCCGCGCGGCGCAGGCGCTTGTCGTCCAGTTCGAAGCCCAGTGGCTCGATCAGGTGCAGGTGGCAGCCGGTGTTGGCGCAGAGGCGGATGATGTTGCCGGTGTTCGGAGGAATCTCCGGCTGGAACAGTACGACATGAAACATGGGCGGGGCTCGGCGGGACCGGGGCCGCCATTCTACATCGCCGCCGGCGCCATTCCGCGCGACGGCGGCTCTTTGCGGTGGGGGAATCGCCTTGACCTGGTTCGCCAGAAGAACGGACGCGCGCGTCGAGGACGATCCGCGGGCGCGGGCGGATGCCCGCATCGCCCGCCGGGAACGCATCGAGCGCCTGCGTCGCGGCAGTGTCTGGTACCTGGCCGTGATGCTGCTGGCGACCCTGATCGGCCTGATGATCGGGCGCGTGGTCAACGGCCAGATTCCCTGGGGCGGCGTCCCGCCCCCGCGCCAGACGCCGCCGCTGCAGGTGATGGTGGAAAGCGAGGCCGGCGCGCTGCGTCTGCAGCTTGTCTCGGAACGTCCGCTGGAGTACCGCCGCGTCGAGGCGCCCGGCGCGGTGAGTCTGGTCCTGGTGGATACCCAGCTGCCGGGCGAGCCGCGCAGCGGCCGCGTGACGGGGCCGGGCGGCAGCCTGTCCTGGCGGGTGGAACCCCGTGGCGCCGATGTCCACGTCCTGCTGGTCGGCCTGGGAGAGGGGCTTCGGGTGCTGGACCGGGCGCTGCCGTCCGCCGACGACTGGCGGCTGGTGATCGAGGCCCGGATGGACCCGCCGTAGAGCGCAACGGTGCATCGGATTTGGGCACGCTGCACTGGATGGGGTCACGGTCCACCGTTCGGTTGGCTCCTGCCACTGGCGGCGCGGAGGGCGCATGGTCCGTGGTCGCGGGCGGTTTTCCCGGTTTTGTCGCGCCAGAAAGCACAAGGGCCACCGCGGAGGGTGGCCCTTGTGCCTGGCTTGTAAAAGAGGGGATTCCCCGGCCTGCCTGTACCAAGGTCCCCAAAAAAGCAGTTGCCTGATACTAAGCAGGAGGTGTGCCAGTTTTGTGACGACGCCCGAAAAACCTTTCTGCCCTGTCTGTGATCTGCTGCTCGCCGACGAAGGTGCGCCGCGCGTGATGGGGGCCGTCTGACTAGGCTTAGGGTCTGCCTGCGTTTCGGCTTGATATGTGCTGAGACGTCAATGGACTCTGGGATGTTTTGCAGTCGGATGTCGGTTATGAACGGATTTCGTGGCGCGGTGCTGTGGGTCGCCCTGCTGCTGGTGCAGCCGGTCGCGGCCGAGCACCTGCGCCTGGCGGGCAATCCCTGGCCGCCCTTCACCGACCAGCGCCTGCCCCAGAACGGCCTGGCGGTGGAGCTGGTGACCACCGCGCTGCAGCGGGCCGGGCATACCACCGAATATGTGGAAGTGCCCTGGGCCAGGGCGCTGAGGGGTTTCCAGCAGGGCGACTACGACGTGGTGGTCGCCGCCTGGTACAGCCCCGAGCGGGCCCGCTACGGACGGTTCTCCGAGCCCTACCTGGTCAACCGCATCCGCTTCCTGCGCCGCGCCGGCACGCCCTTCGAGTTCCGCGGGCTGGACAGCCTGAGGCCGTTCAGCATCGCGGTGGTGCGCGGCTACAGCTACGACCCGGCGTTCGACAAGGCGCCCGGGCTGGACCGGGTGCCGGTGCTGGAGTTCGCCATGGGCGCGCGGATGCTGGCGGCCGGGCGCGTGCAGCTGACCCTGGAGGACGAGCTGGTGGCCCGCTACCACCTGCGCCACGGGCTACGGGAGATTCGCGGCTCGGTGGAGTTTGTGGAGACGCCGCTCAGCGAGAACGGCCTGCACATCATGCTGCGCCGCAGCCATCCGCTGCACCGGCAGATCGTGCGCGAGTTCGACGCGGCCATCGCCGCGATGAAGGCCGACGGCAGCTACCGGCGCATCTTCAGGCGTCACGGCCTGTAGGGGCACTGGCGATGGTGCGCCCGCGGCCGCTGCGCTTGGCCTGGTACAGGCGCATGTCGGCGAGGTGCAGCAGGCTCTCCAGGTCGTCCGGTATGCCGTGGTAGACGCCGGCGCTGAAGCCCAGCGGCGGCGCGCCGGGGGCGTACTTCAGGGTGGCGCAGTGCTGGCGCAGGGTGTCCAGGGTGTGGGTCACCGTCTCGCCGTCGACACGGCTGACCAGGGCGAATTCCTCGCCGCCCAGGCGTCCCAGCAGGGTGTCCGGGAACGCCTGGCGCAGGGCGCGGGCGAACTGCAGCAGGGCGGCGTCGCCGCTGGCGTGGCCGTGCTCGTCGTTGATCGTCTTGAAGTGGTCGAGGTCGATCATCGCCACGCTGAGGTCCTGGCCGCCCTTCTGCGCCTGGCGTATCAGGTCCACGCCCTGCTCGTAGAAGGCGCGGCGGTTGTACAGGCCGGTCAGCGAGTCGAACAGCGCCGCCTGTTTCAGCGCGCGCATCATGTCGCGGCGCTCCAGGCAGGACATCACCCGGCAGTTGAGTTCCTCGGGGCAGAACGGCTTGCGCAGGAAGTCGTCGGCGCCGTGCTTGATGAACAGGGCGCTGAGCGAGCCCTTGGCGTCGGCCGAGAGGCCCAGGATGATCAGCTCGTTGCGCTTCATCTTCTGCCGCAGCAGCTTGACCAGTTCGAAGCCGCTGACGCCGGGCATGCTGTGGTCGACCAGGAACAGATCGATGTCCGGCTGCTCGCGCAGGATGCGCAGCGCCTCGTCGCCGTCGCAGGCGTCGATGATCTGGTACAGGTGCGGGGTCAGCACCCGGCGGATGAAGTGGCGGGTGGCCTCGGAGTCTTCCGCCACCAGGATCTTCACGTGGCTGTTGCTCTCCAGCCGGTGCAGCAGGCGAAAGGCGTATTCGTAGGAGTGCTGGCTCTCCTTCAGCACGTAGTCGACCACGCCCTTGAGCAGCAGGTCGTCGCGCCGGTGCTCGTCGTAGGAGCCGCTGAGCACGATGCAGGGCAGGTTGTACTGCATCACCAGGTCGACGATCTCGCCGTTCGGCGCGTCGGGCAGATTGAGGTCGACGATGGCGGCGAAGAACAGTGCCGAGGAGGTTTCCAGCAGCACCTGGGCCTCGCCCAGCGAGGCGCAGAACAGCGGCTGCAGCGCCGGCTCCTGGCGGAACAGGTGGTCGAGGATCTTCAGTACCAGCGGGCTGTCTTCGACAACCAGGATGTTGCGCATAGCCGTCTCGCCTCTAGATCATCCGTACCTTGACCGCGCGTCCCTTGATCCGGCCGCTCTGCAGGCGCTGCATGGCCTGGCGGGCGACGGCGCGGTCCACCGCCACGTAGGCCTGGTAATCGAAGATGGCGATCTTGCCCACCTTGTCGCCGGGGATGCCCGCGTCGCCGGTCAGCGCGCCGAGGATGTCGCCGGGGCGCAGCTTGTCCTTGCGCCCGGAGGCGATGCACAGGCTGTGCATCGGCGGCAGCAGCGGCTCGCCCTTGTCCTTCAGCTCGCCGAGCAGTTGCCAGGTCAGCGGTGTGCCTTGCAGTTCCTCGATGGCCTGGGCGCGATGGGCCTCGCTCGGCGTCACCAGAGACAGCGCCAGGCCCTTCTCGCCGGCACGGCCGCTGCGGCCGATACGGTGGATGTGCACCTGTGGGTCGCGCGCCAGTTCGACGTTGAGCACCAACTCCAGGCCGGCGACGTCCAGGCCGCGGGCGGCGACGTCGGTGGCCACCAGCACGCTGAGGCTGCGGTTGGCGAACAGGGTCAGCACCTGGTCGCGGTCGCGCTGCTCCAGGTCGCCGTGCAGGGCGGCGGCGGAAATCTTCTCGGATTCGAGCAGGGCGGCCAGTTCGTCGCACTGCTGGCGGGTAGCGCAGAAGGCCACCGCCGGCTGCTTGCGGAAGTGGCGCAGCAGGCGGATCACCGCCTCCATGCGCTGGTTCGGCTCGATCTCGTAGAAACGCTGCTCGATCTGCCCGTCGTCGTGCAGCGCCTCCACCTGCACCCGCTCCGGCTCGCGCAGGAAGCGCGCCGCCAGCTGGCCGATGCCTTCCGGGTAGGTGGCGGAGAACAGCAGGGTCTGGCGTCGCGCCGGGGTCTGCTCGATGACCTCGGCGATGCTGTCGAAGAAACCCATGTCGAGCATGCGGTCGGCCTCGTCCAGCACCAGGGTGTTGAGGCCGTCGAGCTTCAGGGTGCCCTTGCGCAGGTGTTCCTGGATGCGCCCCGGGGTGCCGACGACGATGTGCGCGCCGTGCTCCAGCGAGCCGATCTGCGGGCCCAGCGGCACGCCGCCGCAGAGGGTGAGTATCTTGATGTTGTCCGAGGCGCGGGCCAGGCGGCGCAGCTCCTTGGTCACCTGGTCGGCCAGCTCGCGGGTCGGGCACAGCACCAGTGCCTGGCAGCCGAAGAAGCGCGGGTTGAGCGGGTGCAGCAGGCCGATGCCGAACGCGGCGGTCTTGCCGCTGCCGGTCTTGGCCTGGGCGATCAGGTCGCGCCCCGCGAGGATCAGCGGCAGGCTGGCGGCCTGGATCGGCGTCATCTCGGCGTAGCCGAGGGCGGCGAGGTTGTCGCGCATGGCAGCGGACAGCGGCAGGGAAGCGAAGGCGGTGGTCACGGAAAGGGCCTGACGGAAATAATGCCCCGAAGTGTAACAGGCCCCGGCCCGGTGCCGGGCTAGACCTGTTCCTTCAGTTCGGCGATGCGCCGGTCCTTGTCCTGCCACAGCTGGCTGACCCAGGTCTGCACGCGCAGGCGGAATTGCGGGTCGCGCTCGTAGTCGCCGTCCCACAGCGCCGGGTCCAGTTCGCGGGTCTGGATGTCTATGATCACCTTCGGCACCTGTCCGCTGATCAGCTTCCAGAAGCCCGGCGGGCGCAGGCCCGGGTAGACCAGGGTGACGTCGAGCAGGGCGTCCAGCTGCGGACCCAGGGCGGCCAGGGTGAAGGCCACGCCGCCGGCCTTGGGCTTGAGCAGGTGCTGGTAGGGCGAACCCTGCTGAGCCTGCTTGGCCGGGGTGAAGCGGGTGCCTTCGAGGTAGTTGACCACCGTCACCGGCAGGTCTTTGAAGCGCTCGCAGGCGCGCCTGGTGATTTCCAGGTCCTTGCCGGCCATTTCCGGGTGCCTGGCCAGGTAGGCCTTGGAGTAGCGCTTCATGAAGGGATAGTCGAGCGCCCAGAAGGCCAGGCCGAGGAAGGGCACCCAGATCAGCTGCTGCTTGAGGAAGAACTTGAAGTAGGGCGTCTTGCGGTTGAAGGCCTGGACCAGCGCGGGGATGTCGACCCAGGACTGGTGGTTGCTGATCACCAGATAGGAGCGGTCGCGGCGCAGCCCCTCGCCGCCGCGGATGTCCCACACGGTCGGCGTGAGCAGGGCGAAGATCAGCTTGTCGACCTCGGCCCAGGTTTCCGCCACCCACATCACGCCGCGGGAGCAGGCGTTGCGCAGCGCCTTGCCGGGCAGCACCAGCTTGAGCAGGGCGATCAGCAGCAGCGGGCCGATCAGGACCAGGGTGTTGAGCAGCAGTAGCAGGACCACGCTGCAGGCGGTGAGCAGTCGGCGCATGGGGACTCCTTGTCGCTAGGTGGCGCCATGATAGCCGGGTGCGGGGAAATGTCCCTCCCGTTCGCGCCCGCGCATGGCGTGGCGCCGGCCCACGCAGCCCGCGACGCTGCGCTCAAAGCGAAATAAAAGTCGCTGATGGCAATGTGCCCCGTTTCGTCCTGGCGTATTCTGGGGAAAGAATCGGACAACCATTCAGCGGTCCATCCATCGTGCTCAAGCGTATTGCCGTCTCCGAGCTGGTGCTCGGTATGTATATCCACGAGTTCTGCGGTTCATGGATGGACCATCCCTTCTGGCGGGGGCGCTTCCTGCTCGATAACGAGCGGGACCTGCAGCGCGTGCTGGACAGCGACGTGAACGAAGTGTGGATCGACGTGAGCAAGGGCC
Organism: Pseudomonas sp. GD03875; assembly: GCF_029840585.1. NCBI lineage: Bacteria > Pseudomonadati > Pseudomonadota > Gammaproteobacteria > Pseudomonadales > Pseudomonadaceae > Pseudomonas > Pseudomonas sp. GD03875. The sequence goes on from NZ_JAOCCV010000024.1 coordinate 83,281, forward strand.
TCGACGTGCCGGCCGGGCATGTCAGCCAGAGCCTCGAGGAAGTCGAGGCGGAGGCCGAGGCGCGCCTGCTGGCCGCCGAGAGCCGCACCCCGCCGGTGCGCACCAGCCTGGACCACGAGGTGCAGCGGGCGCTCAAGCTGTGCGCCCAGTCCAAGGCGGCGGTGGTGCAGATGTTCAGCGATGCCCGCATGGGCCAGGCCATCGTGCTGGAGCACGTGGCCGAGCTGGTGGAGGAAATCTCCGACTCGGTGCTGCGCCACCCCAACGCGCTGATCAGCCTGGCGCGGCTGAAGACCTCCGACGAATACACCTACATGCACTCCGTGGCGGTCTGCGCCCTGATGATCGCCCTGTCGCGGCAGATGGGCCTGCCCGAGGAGCAGGTGCGCGAGGCCGGCGAGGCGGGCCTGCTGCACGACATCGGCAAGATGGCGATCCCCGACGCCATCCTCAACAAACCGGGCAAGCTCACCGACGTCGAGTTCGGCACCATGCGCCGCCACCCGGAGGCCGGCGCGAAGATGTTGCTGGAGTGCCGCCAGGTCAGCGCGCTGGTGCTCGACGTATGCCTGCACCACCACGAGAAGTTCGACGGCTCGGGCTACCCGCACCGGCTGGCCGGCGAGCAGATCAGCCTGTTCGCGCGGATGGGCGCCATCTGCGACGTGTACGACGCCATCACCTCGGACCGCCCCTACAAGAAGGGCTGGGACCCGGCCGAGTCGATCCGCAAGATGGCCGAGTGGAAGGGCCACTTCGACCCGCAACTGTTCCAGGCCTTCGTCAAGTCGATGGGCATCTACCCCATCGGCTCGCTGGTGCGCCTGGAGAGCGGCCGCCTCGGCGTGGTGGTGGAGCAGCACGAGAAGTCGCTGCTCACGCCGCGGGTCAAGGTGTTCTTCTCCGCCCGCTCGAAGCTGCCGATCCCCCAGGAAGTAATCGACCTGGCCAGGCTGGCCGGCCGCGACAAGATCGTCGGCCGCGAGTCCGCCGAGGAGTGGGGCTTGAAGAACATCGAAGAGCTGTGGTCGGGCATTCCGACCGGCAAGGGCTCGATCTTCGACTGAGTCTCCGCGTCTTTTCCGCACCTTTTCTTCGCTGGCGAACGCTGGGCGAACGTTGCTCCGGATGATGGCTGGGGCAGGCGGCGCTCTCGTGTCGGGAGAAGCAGCAAAGGGGAGCGTCGCCTGCACTCCACGGCAGACGACACGGTGACGAGGGATGAAGGATCTGAAGTACCAGGCATGGCCCGTGAGCCCCGCGCTGACGGCCCGGCTGCTCGCGGCGGAGCCGGAGTTCGTCGGTCTGGAGCGCATCGCCGGCTTGGCCGGCGATGGCTACCTGCGGGTGGCGGCGGTGAGCGCGGACGGCCTGCACGTGGTGGGCATGCTCGCCGACCCGGCGGACGCGCTGAGCATGCGCGCCTTCCTCTGGACCCGCGCCAGCGGCCTGCAACAGCTGGGCGGCCTGAACGGCGGGCGCTACTGCTCCGCCGAGGCGATCAGCGCCTACGGCCGGGTGGTGGTCGGGACCGCCGAGGACGGCGACGCCGAAGGCGCCGACCGCGCCTTCCGCTGGACCCGCCAGGGCGGCGTGTTCAGCCTCGGCACGCTCAACTACGGGCGCTATTCCCAGGCCTACGCCTGCAGCGCCGATGGCCTGGTGGTGGTCGGCGATGCCGCCGACGGCGCGGCCGGCCACGCCTGCCGCGGCTTCTACTGGACCTTCGCCACCGGCATGCGCAGCCTCGGCGCGCTCAACGGCGGCCTGACCAGCCACGCCTGCTCGGTCAGCGCCAACGGCCGGGTGATCGCCGGCTACGCCGACGACGGCGACCGCGATAACGCCCGCCGCGCCGTGCGCTGGACCGAGGCGGAGGGGCTGCGCAACCTCGGCACCCTCAACGGCGGCCACTACTCCATGGCCACCGCGGTCAGCGCCGACGGCCGCGTCATCGTCGGCGTCGCCACCGACGGCCATGCCGGCGAGGCCCTGCGCGCCTTCGTCTGGCGCGAGGAGACCGGCATGCGCGGGCTCGGCGGGCTGAACGGCGGGCTGATCTCCCGCGCCAACGCGGTGAGCGCGGACGGCTCGGTGGTGGTCGGCGTGGCCAGCGACGGCCGCGCGGCCGACGAGGATCGTGGCTTCGTGTGGACCGCCGAGGGCGGCATGCGCACGGTGGAGGCCTGGCTCTACGAACATTCCCTGGCCGCGGCGGCGGTGCCGGTGGTGCAGGCCACCGGGGTCAGCGCCGACGGGCAGATGCTGGTCGGCCAGCTGGAGGGCGAGCGGGCGTTCGTCGCCAGCGTGCGGCCGCGCTGGCCGCTGTTCTGAGTTTCGGGTGCCAGGGAAGGCGCCCACCCTTCGTTCGATTTTCATGGGTCCACAGGGATGTGGCCCACCCTATTCGCTGGGGAGGTGGTTGTGCAGGAGTGGCTGATCGTGGGTGGTCTGCTGGTGGTGTACTGCAGTGGCCTGTATGTGGCGGGCAGGGTTCGCCACCCGGGATGAAAGCGGCGCTTTCAGAACGTGCTTCCACGGCCATGATTCCTGGACGGGCGTAGGGTGCGCTGCGCGCACCGATAAACCGGCAACTCCGTTGCCCGGATGAATCCGGAGCGGCCTTTATCGGTGCTTTTGTTGTTCAACCGATTGCCGAGTGCTCTGATGCTTCTGGTTTCGCCCTCCCGGGCGAGTCACTTTCTCTTGTTTGGCCAAGAGAAAGTAACCAAAGAGAAGGCCACCCCGGCATCCGGCCCTACGCTTCGCTCCGGGTCCCCTCCCTCCGGTGCCGCTCCGGGGGCACGGCATACACGGGCCATCCATGGCCCGTTATGCCTCTCGCCGCATCCCTGCGGCTCGTCCCCCTACGCGACACCTTCACTCGGCCTCCTGACGGGGACTCCGACTCCGAGCTGCTTGATGGTTTTCTTCTGCCGCTACGCGGACTTGGCTCCTGCTTCTATGGCTGCAGCCAACGGTTGGCGATTCGCAGTGCGATTGACTCGGCGTGGCGGGTTGCGGCACCTTGCCGGCTTCATGCCAGCCTGCACGGACGCCATGCCTCATATCCTCATCGTCGAAGACGAAGCCGCCATCGCCGACACCCTGGTGTTCGCGCTGCAGGGCGAAGGCTTCACCACCACCTGGCTGAGTCTGGCCGAGGCGGCGCTGGTGTTTCAGCAGCAGACGCCGGCCGATCTGCTGATCCTGGACGTCGGCCTGCCCGACATCAGCGGTTTCGAGGCGTGCCGGCGGTTGCGGCGGTTCTCGGAGGTGCCGGTGATCTTCCTCACCGCGCGGGATGCCGAGATCGACCGGGTGGTGGGGCTGGAGATCGGCGCCGACGATTACGTGGTCAAGCCGTTCAGTCCACGGGAGGTGGCGGCGCGGGTCAGGGCCATTCTCAAGCGGATGGCGCCGCGCGCGACCGAGACGGCGGGGGACGGGACGCCGTTCCGGGTCGATGCCGAGCGGGTGCAGATCCACTACCGTGAGCAGCTGCTGGTGCTGACCCGCCACGAGTTCCGCCTGCTGCAGACGCTGCTGGCGCAGCCGGAGCGGGTGTTCTCCCGCGAGCAGTTGCTGGACGCCTTGGGCGTGGCGGCCGACGCCGGCTACGAGCGCAACATCGACAGCCACATCAAGAGCCTGCGCGCCAAGCTGCGCCAGGTGGCGGCCGACGCCGAGCCGATCCAGACCCACCGGGGCCTGGGCTACAGCTACAGCCCTCGTCAGGCCTGATCGATCTCCTGCTCCCCGTATCGATCCCGCATTTCCTCCAGCCGCGCTTCGGCCTGCGGCGACGGCTGCCAGCGCTGGCGGGTGGCGGCTAGGCGCAGGCTCAGGGAGCCAGCTCCGAAGCGCTCGGCCAGCGCCTCCGCCTCGTCCAGCAGGGCCAGGGCGCGCGCTGGGGCGTCGCTGGCGAACAGGGCGTCGGCCTGCAGGCGCAGGGTTTCCGGCAGCAGGTAGAGGTCGCTGCGTTGGTGTGCGACACCTACCGCCTGCTCGGCGCGGCGCAGCAGTTCGGCGTGCCGGCCGAGGCGAGCCAGGGCGTCGAGCTGCAGGGTGGCCAGCGTCACCTCGA
>NZ_JAOCCV010000025.1:0-77442 GCF_029840585.1 Pseudomonas sp. GD03875
CAGGCTCAGGCCTTCCTTGGCCACAGCTGTGCCAGCAGCATGCCGGCGAACATCAGCGCGCAACCGGCGTAGCCCTTCAGGGCTAGTGCTTCGCCGAGCAGCAGCGCACCGGCGATGGCGGCGAACACGGCCTCGAGAGAGAGGATAATGGCGGCGTGGGAGGCGATGGCGTGCTTCTGCGCCACCACCTGCAGGGTGAAGCCCACGGCCACGCCGAGCAGGCCCCCATAAAGGATGGCCGGGCCGGCGGCGAGGATGGCGTCCAGCCGTATCTCTTCGAACACCACCGCCAGGACCAGGCTGAGCACCGCGCAGGTGGCGAACTGCAGCAGCGCCAGGCGCAGCGGATCGTGGCGGCTGGCGAAGAAACTTACCATCAGCACGTGGATGCCCCAGACGAAGGCGCCGGCGAGCTGCAGCCAGTCGCCGGAGGCGACCTGGAAGCCCTCGCCGACGCTGAGCAGGAACATGCCGACCACCGCCAGGCCCGCGCCCAGCCAGGTGCCCAGGCCGGTGCGCTGGCCGATCAGCAGGCCGAGCAGCGGTACTACTATGACGTACAGGCCGGTGATGAAGCCGGAGTTGGTCACGCTGGTGAACAGCAGGCCGACCTGCTGCAGGTTGATCCCCAGCGACAGCGCCAGGCCCATCGCCAGGCCGCCCAGCAGCAGGCTTCGGTTGAGCGGTTCGGGTCTGCTGGTCGTGCGGCGGCCGAGCCAGAGCACCAGCGGCAGCAGCGCCAGGGTGGCGAGGGTGAAGCGCAGGCCGGTATAGAGGAAGGGCCCGATGGCGTCCATGCCTAGGCGCTGGGCGACGAAGGAGGAGCCCCAGATCATCGCGGTCAGCAGCATCAACAGGTCGGCGCGCAGGGCTTGGCTTCGCATGGTGGTTCTCGGCGGGAAAAGCTGGCGACTTTGCCGCAAAGCACGGAACTTGACCACCCCGTCACGGCTGGGCATGCTGAGCGCCGCCTCGCTGGCCCGCTCGACAACAACAACAGGAAAGTACATGGCCGCTTACGAGATTCTCATCGCTGACGACCATCCGCTGTTTCGCAGCGCCCTGCAGCAGGCGCTGACTCTGGGGCTGGGCTCGGAGGTCCGCCTGGTCGAGGCGGCCAGCATCGCCGAACTGGAAGCCTGCCTGGGCGAGAAGAGCGACTGGGACCTGGTCCTGCTCGACCTCAACATGCCCGGCGCCTATGGCTTCTCCGGCCTGGTGCTGTTGCGCGGCCAGTACCCGCAGATTCCGGTGGTGATGATCTCGGCGCAGGAAGAGGCGGCCGTGGTGGCGCGCTCGCGGGAGTTCGGTGCCAGTGGCTTCATTCCCAAGTCCAGCCCGCTGGAGATCATCCAGCAGGCCGTGCGCCAGGTGCTCGATGGCGATGTCTGGTGGCCGCCGCAGGTTTCCGCCGCCGCCGCTGTCTCGGCCGAGGCGAAGGCGGCCAGCGCGGGTCTGGCGAGCCTGACGCCGCAGCAGTTCCGCGTGCTGACCATGGTCTGCGAAGGGCTGCTGAACAAGCAGATCGCCTTCGAGCTGAGCGTCTCCGAGGCCACCATCAAGGCTCATGTCACCGCCATCTTCCGCAAGCTGGGCGTACGCACCCGCACCCAGGCGGCCCTGTTGCTGCAGCAGATGGAGTCGATCCCGGGGTCATGAGCCTGTTCAGAACTGACCGTGAGAGCGGCCTTGGCCGCGAATCGGGCAAGATGGGAAAAAGCTTCGCGGCCGAGGCCGCTCCTACAACGGTGCGTCTTTCCTTGCTTGCGAGATCACAAACAGGTTCATAGAGCCTTCACGCATTTTTGACGGTGTGGCCCCTAAGGTGCCGCGCTTCATCGCTCAGGACAGCCATTCTTCCATGTCGCCATTCAAGGGCCAGACCGGCCTGAAACGTATCCTCAACGCCGCTGGCTATTCCTTCGACGGCCTGCGCGCGGCCTTTGTCGGAGAAGCCGCCTTCCGCCAGCTGGTGCTGCTCAACGCGGTACTGATTCCCCTGGCCTTCTGGCTCGACGTCAGCCCCGTGGAGCGGGCGCTGATGGTGGCGGTGAGCATGCTGTCGCTGATCGTTGAGCTGCTCAACTCGGCGGTGGAGGCGGCGATCGACCGCATTTCCCTGGAGCGCCATCCGCTATCGAAGAACGCCAAGGACATGGGCAGCGCCGCGCAGCTCACTTCCCTGGCGGTGATCGCGTTGGTCTGGGGCATCATTCTGCTGGGGTGAGTCGGGCCCGGTGCGCGTGGCGCACCCTACGTCCATCCACGACGTGCATCGTTCTCGATGCGCGTGCGGGTTTTACCCGCCCTACAGGACGCCGGCCTTCTTCCAGGCCAGGTAGCGGCCGACCAGCTCCGGTCCCAGTTCGTTGGGGCGCGCGTCCAGTACGGGCACGCCGTGGGCGAGCAGGCGCTCGTGCAGGCCGGCGCGGGCGTTGAGGTAGTCCACCGTGCCGCAGTAGGCCAGGGCCTGTTCGTAGTTCTGCACCTGGGTGTGGCGCAGGCGGTCCAGCACTTCCTCGCGCAGGCTGGCGATCAGCACACGGTGCTGATGGCCCAGGCGCTTGACCGCGCCGAGCAGTTCCTCATCGTCCTCGTCGCGCAGATTGGTCACCAGCACCACCAGGGCGCGGCGGCGCTGGCGGGCGAGCAGGGCGTTGATGGCGGCGGCGTAGTCCGCCGGCCTCCGGGTGCTGTCGAGGGCGTAGACGGCGTTGAGCAGGCTGCTGATATGGGCCTGGCCCTTGACCGGCGCGACGTACTGGTCCTGATTGCCGGCGAAGGTGGCCAGGCCCACGGCGTCTCCCTGGCGCAGGGCGACGTAGCTGAGCAGCAGGCAGGCGTTGAGTGCGTGGTCGAAGTGCGACAGCTCGTCGTCCTGGCTGCGCATGCGCCGGCCGCAGTCGATCAGGAAAACGATCTGCTGGTCGCGTTCGTCCTGATACTCGCGGGCGATGGGAGTACGTTTGCGCGCGGTGGCCTTCCAGTCGATCTGGCGCAGGGTGTCGCCGTCGCGGAATTCGCGCAGCTGGTGGAATTCCATGCCGAGGCCCCGCCGCTGGCGCTGGCGCACGCCCATCTGGCTGAGCCAGTCGTCGACGGCCATCAGCTGGGCGCCATAGAGGCGGGCGAAGTCGGGGTAGACACGGGTCTCGCTGGCCTGGTCGAGGAAGCGCCGCGACTGCCACAGGCGCAGCGGGCTGGGCAGCAGCAGCTCGCAGCGCGGGAAGCGGAAGTGGCCGCGCTTGAGCGGGCGTACCCGGTAGCCGAATTCGGTCTGTTCGCCCGGATGCAGCTCCACCCGCTGCGGCAGGAACTCGAAGTCCATGTGCTCGGGCAGGTGGTCGAATGCCTGCACGGCCAGGGACTGGCGATAGTCGTGGTGCAGGGCCAGACGCACCTCGCTCCAGCGCCCCAGCGGCAGGTTGCCCGGCAGCTGGCGCTCCATGCGCGGCGAGGGCAGGCGGTGCAGCCAGGCGGCGTCCAGCGCCGCGACCAGCAGCAGGGCGAGCAGCAGCCCCCACCACAGCGGCTGCAGCGTCGCCGGCAGCTTGGTGCCGAGCAGCGGCAGGCTGCCGAGGACGATGGCCAGGGCGAGCAGGCCGCCGAGCAGGCCGAGGAACAGGCGGGATGGCTTCATGCGATCACAGGCGCGGGGCCGGAACCTGGTCCAGCAGTTGCTGCAGCACCTGGTCCACGGAGAGGCCCTCGATATCCAGTTCCGGCGCCAGGCGCACGCGGTGGCGCAGCACGGCCAGGGCGCAGGCCTTGACGTCATCCGGCAGGACGAAATCGCCGCCGCGCAGCAGGGCGCGGGCGCGACCGCCGCGCACCAGGGCGATGGAGGCGCGTGGGCCGGCGCCCATGGCCAGGCCTGGCCAGGTGCGGGTGGCGCGGGCCAGGCGCACGGCATAGTCGAGCACCTGGTCGTCGATAGGCAGCTCGCTAGCGATCTTCTGCAGCGCCAGTACGTCCTTGGCCTGCAGCAGGGTGCGCAGCGGCGCGACCTCGAGCATGTCGGCCCTGGCCGAGCGGGTCACCTGGCGCACCAGGCTCAGCTCCTCGTCGGCCTGCGGATAGTCCATGCGCAGCTTGAGCATGAAGCGGTCGAGCTCGGCTTCCGGCAGCGGGTAGGTGCCTTCCTGCTCGATGGGGTTCTGGGTGGCCAGCACCAGGAACGGCTGGGGCACCGGCAGGGCGCGCCCTTCCAGGGTGATCTGGCGCTCCTGCATCACTTCCAGCAGGGCGGCCTGGGTCTTGGCCGGGGCGCGGTTGATCTCGTCGGCCAGCAGCAGGTTGGTGAAGGCCGGCCCCTTGCGCAGCTTGAACTGCTCGCTCTGCAAGTCGTACACGGCATGGCCGGTCACGTCGCTGGGCATCAGATCCGGGGTGAACTGGATACGTGCGAACTCGCCGCCGAAGCAGCGGGCCAGGGCGCGTACCAGCAGGGTCTTGCCCAGGCCGGGTACGCCCTCGACCAGCACGTGGCCGCCGGCGATCAGGGCGGTGAGCACGTCGTCCACCACCTCGCGCTGGCCGACCACGGCCTTCTGCAGTTCCAGGCGCAGGGCCTGGAGCATCTGGCTGGCGCGCTGGCGCTGCTGGCCCGCAGGGTTGGCGGGCGCCGCCGCTGCGGTAGCCGGCGCGGCGGGTGCGGCGGCCGGGGCTGGGGGCGCTTCTGCACCGGTATCGGGTTGCTGCGGAATTTGTTCGCTCATAGGGCATTCCTGAGGGTTTGCAGGTTGGCGACCTGGCGGGTGAAGTCGGCGGCGGAAAGGCGGCGGGTCGGCAGCGGACGCATGGCGGCGCTCACCGCGCCGCTGGGCAAGCGGGTGAGGCGGCCGAGCACCTGCCACTGGTCGGCGACCGGCAGCCGCTCGAAGCCTGGGTGGCGATGGCGAGCGCGGCGCAGGATGTCGCGCTGCAGGCTGCCCAGCAGGTGCTGCTGGCCGGCGCGGCGCAGGAGGAAATCGGCGCCGGCGCGCAGGTGTTCTTCGAGCTGGCGGCGCGCGTGGACCGGCGGTGCGAGCAGCGGGCCGTGGCGCATGCCCACGTGCCACAGCAGCAAGCCGATCAGCAGTGCCAGCGCGGCGAGGGCGGCCGGGTAGTGTTTCAGCAACTGGCTGAAGAGGCCGTCGCGCTCGGCGTTGTAGACCAGGGTCACCGCGCTGTCCTGGCCCAGATACCAGAGCAGCCAGGCGTTGTCGTAGTCGCCGATGCTGTCGTTCTGCCAGAGCCAGGCGTCGGTGAGCACCGTAACCAGGCCCTTGCCGTGTTCCAGCTGCAGCATGTGGGTGGCCTCGGCGCTGTTGGCCCAGGCGTAGGCCCGGTTCTCGCCGTCCAGCAGGTGATAGCCGGTGTCGAACTCGACGTAGGCCGGCGCTTCCTCGTTCTCCAGGTAGATCTTGGTCAGCTCGGGGTAGCGGTCTTCTTCTTCGGCCTGTTCTTCTTCGGGCGCTTGCTCCGCTTCGGCCTCGTCTTCCGCGGCCTCGTCTTCTTCCTCGATGGTCTCGCCGTCCTCGGACTCGGCTTCCTCGTCGTCCTCGTAGTCGTCTTCTTCGTAGACGCTGGTCTGGCGGATGCCGAGGCTGTCCAGCAGCAGGTCGCCGCTGCGGCCGTCCTCTTCGTCCCAGATCTCTTCGGCGACGAACACCAGGTGGCCGCCCTGGGCCGCCCAGTCCAGGACCTGGCGGGCCTGGCGCGGCGTCATGTTGTGGCGCGGGGCGAACAGCATCAGCGTCTGCCCGGTCGAGGGCAGGCCATTGAGCACGTCCAGGCCGTCCGCTCGCTGGACCGTGATCTTCTGCTCGCGCAGGAACATTTCCGCCGCCAGGTATTCGTTGGCGCGGGCTTCGGGCGAGGGACCATGCTTGATGGTCTGCTCGTAGGGTTCCAGGCGCTGCACGACCAGCAGGCCCACCCAGAGGGACACGACCAGCAGGAGGCCCGTGAGGCCGATCTTGAGCGGGCGGCTCATGCGGCGGCCCCCGCTGCGAACAGGCGCCGCCAGCCTTCGCACAGGCCGCGCTTGAGCGTGTCCGGCGGTGGGCGGTGGCCGTAGGCGAGGTTCTGCCAATGGCGGGTCAGCACGCCGCTGAACCGGCTCAGCTCCTCGCGATCCAGGCGCTCGACCATGCGCAGCACCTCGCCCTCGGTATGCGAGCCCTTCAGCGGCAGGCGGAAGTCATGCAGCAAACGGCTGAGCAGGGCGCGGTAGAGGAGGCCGAGCGCCTCGCGCGGGTGTTCGTTCCAGAGCCTCTCGGCTTCGCTCGCCACGTCGTCGGGCAGACTTTCCGGCGCGACCTCCAGGCCGAACAGCTGGCTCGGCATCTCGCGCACGCGGTGGCGCTGCAGGCCCAGATGGCTGGCGAAGGTTTCCAGCCATTCCCGATAGCGCCACAGCAGCAGGCCGATGGCGAGGAACAGCAGGGTCCACAGCAGTATCTCGAACCCGTGCGCCACCACGTCGAGCTTGCTCCAGAACTCGCCGAGTTTGAGCAGCTTCTTGATCATGTCGATGAAGCTCTGCACATCCTCGTCGCTGGGCTCCTCGGCCTTCTCCTCCTCGCCGAAGCGCCACAGGGTCACCGTCTCGTTGTTCTCGAAGGGCGGCGCTTCGAGCATCTTGCCGATGCTGTCCTTGGCGGCCTGGCTGCTCAGCGGCTGGTTGAGCAGGCGCTCGGATTCCGGCCCCAGGGGATCGTCGATGGGCACGGGGCAGGCGGTCGGCGCCTTGGCGGCCAGCGCGTCGGTCGCCGGCAGGACGAGCATCAGCGCGGCGCAGGCCATCAGCAGGGCGTAGGCGCTGCCGACGAGGCGCTGGCGCAGGCGTCGGAAGGTCAGCTCAATGTCCCATGCCTCGAGTTCGGTGCGCCGGTTGAGGTAGAGGGTGAAGCCGCAGGCGACGTAGATCGGCTCCCAGAACACCAGCACCAGGGCGTAGAACAGGTTGGACAGGTGCTCGACCCAGACCCATTTGCCGCTGCTGGCTTCGACCAGGGTGTCCCAGTCCAGCTGGATTTCCACCTGCTGCGGCACCATGAGCCAGATCAGGGTGATCACGCCCATCCACAGCAGCATTTCCAGATGCACGCCGAGGATGGTCAGCCAGGCCGCGCTGCCCGCGTGACGCTGGCCAAGCACCATCAGGCGCTTGCTGCGGGCTTCTCCGCCCAGGCCTTCGAGCTGCAGCACCGGCAGGTCGAAGCTGCGGGTGGGGCTCAGGCGGCGCCAGGTCAGGCTGGCGAGCAGTTGCGGCTTGAGCAGGCGCGGGAAGGCCTTGAGCGCCTCCTTGAACGTCGGGACGTCGCCGAACAGTGAGCGCGAGAGGATGTGCAGGGGCAGCCGCTCCCAAGCCGGTTTCAGCCACCAGAGCAGGATGCCGACGACGGTCGGGTACTGCCAGAACAGCGCCGTGAGCACGGCGAACAGCGGCAGGGTCACGATGGCCCAGCTGGCCATCAGCAGGCCGGCGTGACGGCGCGCCAGGAGCACGCCTAGGTCGATGGCCTCCCAGGCGCTGCGCGGGCGGATGGCGACGCTGGCGTCAGTCAGGCGCATGGCGTTTCCGTCCGGCAAACACGAAGTAGGCGATCACCAGCAGCCACAGGCCCGCGCCCACCCAGTACTTGATGGTGGGGGTGGTGTAGGTCATGGACGACCAGTAGGCCTCGACGAAGGCGGCGATCAACAGGAACAGGATGACGCCCGCGACCAGTTGGATGGCCTTGCCGGCGGCCTGGCGCAGCGCTTCTCCGCGGCCCAGGCGGCCGGGGGAGAGCAGGGCCCAGCCGAGCTTGAGGCCGGCAGCGCCTGCGAAGGCGATGGCGGTGAGTTCGAAGGCACCGTGGCCGATGACGAAGGACCAGAACGTCTCGCTGTAGCCGATGCGGGTCAGGTGGCCGGCGACGGCACCGATCACCAGACCGTTGTAGAGCAGGAAGAACAGGCTGCCGAGGCCGAAGATCAGGCCGCCGGCGAAGGTCTGAAAGGCAATGCCGATGTTGTTCATGATGTAGTAGCCGAACATCATCCAGTCGTCCCCGGAGTCGCGTTCGGCGAAGCGGCCGACGCGGCGCGCGGAGGGGTCGTACATTTCCTCCATCTGCCTCACCTGCTCGGGGTCCATCAGGCTGTAGATGAGGTCAGGGAACAGCCAGGTCAGCAGCCCCATGCCGATCAGCGAGCCGAAGAATAACGCGCTGCCGGCCAGCACGGCCCGCCATTCGCGGCGCACCAGTTGCGGGAAGCCGGCCAGGATGAAGCTGATGATCTGTGCGCCCAGGTGGCTGCGGTGGCGGTAGAACTGCTGGTGGCCGCGCATGGCCAGCCGCTGCAGCTGGTCGATGAGGTGGCTGCTGTAGCCGCGCTCCTGAGCCAGGGCCAGGTGCTGGCAGAGATGTCGGTAGTCGGCGGCGAAGCTCTCGCAGTCGCGGCGCTCGGCCTTGCCCTTCTCCATGGTGTCCAGGCGTTCGGCGAAGCGTTGCCAGTCGGCGCCGTGGCGCTGTTCGAACAGGTGCTGTTTCATACCGTGCCCACCAGGCCGCGGGCGATGCCGTGCAGGCGCGCTTCGGCGTGTTCGGGCAGGCTTTCCAGCGGCTCGGCGAGGATGCCGGCCAGCTCGGCGCGGCGTGCGCCGGACAGGCTGGTGTGGCGCTCGGCGAAGTCCATCACGGCGCGCTGTTCGGCCAGGCTCAGCGGGAAGGGTGCGCGCTCGACATCGGCCTCGGGAATCTGCGGGCGCTTGAGTTCATCTTCCTGATAGACCACTAGGGTGCCGGCGGCGAGGTCGCCGAGGCGCTTGAACGAGGGATGGCTGAGGCTGCTGATGGCGCCGACGCAGTAGGCGAAGGGCAGCATGTCCACCGCGCGCAGCAGGTTGCGGGTCAGCGAGGCGGCCCAGCCCACGGGGGTTCCGTCATCGTGGACCACGCGCAGGCTCATGGCCTTCTTGCCTGGCGTGCGGCCCTGGTAGAGCACCTCGAACAGCACCGGGTACCACCAGTTGATCAGGAAATACAGGATGGTCCCCAGCCCCATGCCGAACTGGCCGAGGATGCCGAGCACGATGAAGGCACCCAGGAGGATGGCGCCGCGGATGAGCAGATCGATGCCGAACGCGAGAGCCCTCGGCATCAGGCCGGCGGGGCGGAGAATCAGGTCGATGCCTTCCGGGGTTTCCACCTGTCGGCGGGTGTCCAGGAGTGGCAGGTCGGAAAGCTCCGACTGAAGCGGGGAGTTGGGCTGCATCGGTCGACTGCATCGAGGAAAGCCCCGATGCTAGCCAGCAGCAGGGTGCTAAAGCAATCGGGCCGCCAGAGGCGGCCCGAACTTCTGTAGCGGATCAGTTGGACGCAGGCAGCACGCCGAAGATGGTGCGGTACAGGGCGCCGATGGTGATGATGCACAGCGGCAGGGTCCAGATCAGGCCGATGCCCAGCGGAATCATGCTGACCAGCATGATCAGGCCGAGGACGATGAACAGGCCGAAGACCTTGAACCAGTGCTGGGTGATGGCCTTGCGGGAGGTTTCCAGCGCTTCCCAAGGCGACAGACCACGCTCGATCACCAGCGGGATGGCCAGGATGTAGGCGATGCTGAGGTAGATACCGGGGATGACCAGCAGGATCATGCCGAGAGCGACCAGCACGTTCATCAGCAATGCGGTGATCAGCAGTGGTACGAACAGTCCCAGGCCCTTGAACACGTCATTGAAGCTGACGGTCTGGTCTGCTGCACGGCGGATGCCGACCAAGTTGACGCCGGCTAGGAATGGGTAGGCCATCGCCGAAGTCAGGGAGAAGAGGAGTTGGCCGCTCAGTCCACTGATTATGCTGGCTTCGGAGAGGATGCCTAGTGCGCTGAATACCATGCTAAGGATGACGAAGGCGAAGGACATCACTATGTAGAAGATGACGAATCCGCCGAAGATGATGCCCTTAGTGCCCTTGACGCGCTGCCAGGATTCGCTGATCAGGTCGCCGATGTTGAAGTCATATCCGCGGCTGAGTGCCTCGGCGATGGTGGGAACCTGACCGCTCGGGGTTTCCTGCAGGTTGCTGCTGGGGGCGGCGTAGGGATTGGGAGCGGTAGTATCACTCATGAGATGACGGTCCTTGCTGGGAGGGGAATTTCCTGACCGAAGCATCCTATAACCGGAGGCAATCGCCCACAAGCCGGGCGGCGTGAGCTACTTCAAGCTTTCGCCTCGGGACTCTCATGAAGCGGATGCTAGACTGCCGCGGCATGTTTTCCGGGGAGCTTCATCTTGTCCGCAAGTATCTTCTGGTACGACTACGAAACCACGGGTATCAACCCGCGCTGCGATCGGCCGCTGCAGGTGGCGGGCATCCGCACCGACGAGCAGTTGAACGAAATCGGCGAGCCGCTGAATCTCTACTGCCGTCCTTCCGACGACATACTGCCGCATCCGGCCGCCTGCCGGATCACCGGGATCACGCCCCGGGTGCTGCGCGACAAGGGGCTGACCGAGGCGGAGTTCGTGGCGCACGTGCATGCCGAACTGTCGCTGCCGGGCACCTGCGGCGCGGGCTACAACAGCATCCGCTTCGATGACGAGGTGACCCGCTACGCCCTGTACCGCAATTTCTACGACCCCTACGCCCGGGAGTGGCAGGGGGGCAACAGCCGCTGGGATCTGATCGACCTGGTCCGCGCGGCCTACACGCTGCGTCCCGAAGGCATCGAGTGGCCGCGGGACGAGGAGGGCAGGGTCTCGCTGAAACTGGAGCGACTCACGGTGGCAAACGGCATCGAACATGGTCAGGCCCACGATGCGTTGTCCGACGTGCGTGCCACGATCGGCCTGGCGCGCCTGATCAGGGACCGGCAGCCGCGTCTGTACGACTTCTTCTATCAGCTGCGCAGCAAGGCCAGGGTGTCGGAGCAGATCCAGCTGCTGCAGCCGCTGGTGCATGTCTCGGGGCGCTTCGCCGGTGCGCGCGGCTACCTGGCGGTGGTGCTGCCGCTGGCCTGGCATCCACGCAATCGCAACGCCCTGATCGTCTGCGACCTGCAGTCCGATCCCCAGCCGCTGCTGGAGATGGATGCCGAGGGGCTCCGGCGGCGTCTGTATACCCGGCGCGACGAGCTGGCCGAGGGTGAACTGCCGGTGCCGCTCAAGCTCCTGCATATCAACAAGTGTCCGGTGGTGGCGCCGCTCAAGGTGCTGCGGCCGAACGATGTCGAACGCCTGCAGATCGACCTGGGGCTGTGCGAGCGACGTGCCGAAACCTTGCGTGGCGCGCGGACGCAGTGGACGGGCAAGTTGTCCGAACTCTACGCCGCGGATGAATTCGAGCCGCAACAGGATCCGGAACAACGCTTGTATGAAGGTTTTCTCGGCGATCGCGACCGCAGGTTCTGCGAACAGGTCAGGCATTCGACCGGAGAACAACTGGCGCGAGGCAACTGGGCTTTCGAGGATGAACGTCTGCCGGAATTGTTGTTCCGCTATCGGGCGAGGAATTTCCCGGACTCATTGAACGATGCCGAGCGAGTGAACTGGCAGGAGTTC
This sequence comes from Pseudomonas sp. GD03875, assembly GCF_029840585.1. NCBI lineage: Bacteria > Pseudomonadati > Pseudomonadota > Gammaproteobacteria > Pseudomonadales > Pseudomonadaceae > Pseudomonas > Pseudomonas sp. GD03875. Next base: position 11,537 of record NZ_JAOCCV010000025.1, read on the forward strand.
TGTCGGGACAGGTTGAATAACAGTGCTGCCGGGGCGCCCAATACCCTGGCCGACTTCGAGCAGGCGCTGCAAGTGGAGTGGTCGCAGGCTTCTGCCGAACAGCAACAAGTGCTGCAGGTCTGGCGCGAGCATGCGCAATGGCTGCGGGATCGTTATTGCGCCGTCTAGCTTTTCGCTGAAATAAAAAATGCCGGCGATTGCCGGCATTCTTGTCTTCCGATGGATTAACCGAGCAGGGTGGCCCAGCTTTCCACGGTATCGGCGCCCCACTTGGCTTTCCACTCTTTCAGAGTCTTGTGGTTGCCGCCCTTGGTTTCGATCACTTCACCGGTGTTCGGGTTCTTGTATTGCTTGACCTTGCGCGCGCGCTTGCTGGTGGCTGGCTTGGCTGCGCGGGTGGTCTTGCCGCCCTTGGCGCCTTCCGGGTCGAGCAGGGCGATGACGTCGCGCAGGGACTTCTGATATTCGCCCATCAGGGTACGCAGCTTGCCTTCGAATTCGAGTTCTTTCTTCAGTTTGTCGTCTTGCGACAGATTCTTCAGGCGCTCTTGCAGCTCTTTGATGGCTTCTTCCGTCGCGCGATATTCGTTGATCAGAGACATGATGTGTTCTACCCGATGGCCAGTTGCAGTTGTAAGTAACGGGATAATAGACAGGCCAAGTCGGCAAAGTAAACAAGCAGAATAAGTTTCGAGTGTTCTAATGTGCATGCTTCGCGGCGTATGGGCGGCTTATCCCGTGGTGATGTCGAAATTGTTGCAGCATTTGCATACGTAACGGCGGAGCAGCCGAGATCGAAGTGTCTTCGTAGTTGGTGGCGCGGTCAGATATGAAGTTTTCCCGGCTGCGGCTAGAATGGCGCCCTCGCGAAGTTTCTGGAGTTCTCTTTCATGCGTACCTTTCGGCTGGTGATCGCCTGCCCGGACCGCGTCGGCATTGTCGCCAAGGTCAGTAATTTCCTGGCTACCTATAACGGCTGGATCACCGAGGCCAGTCATCACTCGGACAATCAGAGTGGCTGGTTCTTTATGCGCCACGAGATTCGCGCCGATTCGCTGCCTTTCGATCTCGATGGTTTCCGCCAGGCCTTCGCGCCCATCGCCAAGGAATTCTCGATGGAGTGGCGCGTCACCGATTCGCAGGCGAAGAAGCGCGTGGTGCTGATGGCCAGCCGGGAGTCCCACTGCCTGGCCGACCTGCTGCACCGCTGGCACAGCGACGAGCTGGATTGCGAGATTCCCTGCGTCATTTCCAACCACAACGACCTGCGCAGCATGGTCGAGTGGCATGGCATCCCGTTCCACCACGTACCGGTCGACCCCAAGGACAAGGCTCCGGCTTTCGCCGAGGTTTCGCGCCTGGTCGGCGAATACCAGGCGGACGTGGTGGTGCTCGCCCGCTACATGCAGATCCTGCCGCCGCAGCTGTGCCAGGACTACGCCGGCCGGGTGATCAACATCCACCACAGCTTCCTGCCGTCCTTCGTCGGCGCCAAGCCCTACCACCAGGCGTCCATGCGTGGCGTCAAGCTGATCGGCGCCACCTGTCACTACGTGACCGAGGAGCTGGACGCCGGGCCTATCATCGAACAGGACGTGGTGCGCGTGAGCCACCGCGACAGCATTGAGGACATGGTGCGGCTCGGCAAGGACGTGGAGAAGATCGCGCTGTCGCGAGGCCTGCGCTTCCATCTGGAAGATCGTGTGCTGATTCACGACAACAAGACGGTAGTGTTCGACTGACCGTCGGGAGGTGAGGATGAAACGGGGCGAGGCGATACCGCCACCCACGCTCGGCGAGGGCTGCCTGCAGCGTTACGATCCGGAGGCCCTGAGCGAGACCGACGGCACCGAGTTCCCCGGTGCCGCCGAACTCTGGCGGCGACTGCGGCAAGTCGCCGAGGAGGAGGGTGCGGCGCAGGACTTGCCCGCGCCGGATGAGCCATAGGCTCTGTACGAAAAGTGCCTGCGTTCGGTGATGCTTCGTTAAAAACGGGTTCGGAATGCTCATTTACAGCTCGTAAACTCGCATGCGAGCCCAGTCCGCTTCCTCACCTGTTTTTGTGGGGGCGCCTAGCCCTTGCCTGACCTTCGCTCGACGACTTTTCGTACAGACCCTAGAACCTGTTTACGGTCTTTCCGAGCCTGGCCAGCCGCTCGGTTTGTCCCTAAGACTGAGCTATAGGCCCGTCATGCCGGCGTAGGCCGATATCCAGGTGCCCGCGCCGAGTCGCCTGGTGGTTTTCTGGACCCCGGCCTGCGCCGGGGTGACGGGTTGGAAAGCAAGGCTTCAGTACAAGAGCCGTGTTGCTCAAAAGATCGTAAACGAGCTCTTAGATACGGAAGCTGTCGACCAGGTGCTTCAGGCGCGAGGCCTGCTGCTCCAGGTCGCCGCAGGCGCGCAAGGTGGCCTGCAGGTTCTCCACGCCTTCCTGGTTGAGGGTGTTGATCTCGGTGATGTCCATGTTCAGCGAGTCGACCACAGCGGTCTGCTCCTCGGTCGCGGTAGCCACCGACTGGTTCATCCCGTCGATCTCGCCGATGCGCTGGGTCACGCTGCCCAGGCGCTCGCCGGCCTGGTTGGCGATGGTCACGCTCTCCTCGCTGTAGCGTTGGCTCTCGGTCATGGTGGTGACCGATTCGCGGGCGCCCACCTGCAGTTCCTCGATCATCTTCTGGATTTCCTGCGCCGACTCCTGGGTGCGGTGTGCCAGGTTGCGCACTTCGTCCGCCACCACCGCGAAACCGCGCCCGGCCTCGCCGGCGCGCGCCGCCTCGATGGCCGCGTTGAGCGCCAGCAGGTTGGTCTGCTCGGAAATGCTCTTGATCACCTCGAGGATCTGGCCGATGTTCACCGTCTTGCCGTTGAGTGTCTCGATGTTGCGGCACGAGGCGCTGATCTTCTCCGACAGCTCGTTCATCGCGGTGATGGTCTTCTCCAGCACCTGGCTGCCGTCCTCGGCCAGGTGACGGGCGTCGGAAGCCTGGTGCGAGGCGTCGGCGGCGTTGCGGGCGATTTCCTGGGCGGCGGCGCCCAGCTCGTTGATCGCCGCCGCCACACTGTTGGTGCGGCTGGCCTGTTCGTCGGAGTTGGCCATCGACGAGTTGGAAGCGTTGACCACCAGCTTGGCCACTTCGTTGAGCTGCTGGGTGGCCGAGGACACCTCGCGGATCGAGCCGTGGATGCGCTCGACGAACTGGTTGAAGGACGACGCCAGTTCGCCGAATTCGTCGCGGCTGTGCACGCTCAGGCGCTTGGTCAGGTCGCCTTCGCCCTTGGCGATGTCGCTCATGGCGCGGCCCATCAGGTGCAGCGGCTGCATCAGCACACGGATCAGCATGCCCAGCAGCAGGATGATGATCACCACGGCGATCACCGTGGCGATGATGGCCGAGGCGCGGAATTCGGTGAGCATGGCGTAGGCGGCGGACTTGCTGACCGACAGGCCGATGTACCAGTCGACCGAGGGCAGGCCCTGGACGTGGGCGAAGGTGAGGATGCGGGTCTCGCCGTCGAGTTCGGATTCGCTGAACTCCGAGCTGATGCGCGGGGTGTCCTTGGGATAGACGTCCCTGATCGTCTTCATCACCATGTCCTTGTTCGGGTGAACGAGGATCTTGCCGTCGGCGCTGACCAGGAATGCGTAGCCGATGCCGTCGAAGTCCAGCGAGTTGATGATTTCGACCAGGGTGTTCAGGCTGAGGTCGCCGCCGACCACGCCGGCGTTGCCCGCCGGGGTGGCGATGGTGATGATCAGGTTGCCGGTGGCCGCATCGATATAGGGTTCGGTGAGGGTCGAGCCGCCGGCGCTGACTGCGTCCTTGTACCAGGGACGGGTGCGCGGGTCGTAGTCGGCCGGCATCTCGTCCTCCGGGCGCATGGTGAAGTCGCCCTGCGGAGAGCCCAGGTAAGTGAAGGCGAAGGTCGATTTGAGCGCGGGGCGTTCGAGGATCGAGGCCAGTTCGTCCGGCGAGGTATCCGCCGAAACCGACTGGGCCACGCTCTCCACCAGCAGGATGCGCCCGGAGAGCCAGTGCTGGATGTTGCTGGCGGTGACGCTGCCCATCTCCTGGAGGTAGCTCTCCAGGTCCTGTCGGATGGCGCTTCGCTGCAGGTAGTCGTTGTACAGGGTGAACAGCGAGAACGCGGCGATCACGACAAGTGACGCGGCGAGGAGGATCTTGTGGCTGAACTTCAGATTCTGGGTCATGGTCACTTGCGTCCGGTAAGGTCTGGCAGCAGTCTTGTAAGCAGTGGGTGCTCGAGTTATTGAGTGGCGCCCTATTTATAACGACCTTATTGCAGTAAAGCTTTAGCTTGAGGGATGGCAAGATGCCTGTATCCGATTCTTTGATTCTCGGCGCCGACCCGCAGGGGCAGCCGATCGCTCAGGCACTGCGCCTGGCCAACCGTCACGGACTGGTGGCCGGCGCCACTGGAACCGGCAAGACGGTGACCCTGCAGCGCCTGGCGGAGCTGTTCAGCGATGCCGGCGTGGCGGTGTTCGCCGCCGACATCAAGGGCGACCTGTGCGGCCTGGGCGCCGCCGGCAATCCCCAGGGCAAGGTGGCCGAGCGCATCGCCAGCATGCCCTGGCTGGAGCACCATTCCCAGGCCTATCCGGTCACCCTGTGGGACGTGGCGGGCAAGAGCGGCCATCCCCTGCGTACTACCCTGAGCGAGATGGGGCCGCTGCTGCTGGGCAACCTGCTGGAGCTGACCGACAGCCAGCAGGCCGCGTTGTATGCCGCGTTCCAGGTGGCCGACCGGGAAGGCCTGCTGCTGCTCGACCTCAAGGACCTCAAGGCCCTGCTCAACCACCTCAAGGACAATCCCGAGCTGCTGGGCGAGGACCGTGCCCTGTTCGCCGGCGCGTCCGCCCAGGCGTTGCTGCGCAGACTGGCGACCCTAGAGCAGCAGGGTGCGGAGGCACTGTTCGGTGAACCGGCGTTGCAACTGGAGGACATCCTTCAACCTGATCGCGACGGCCGGGGTCGCATCCATCTGCTGGACGCCAGCCGTCTGGTCCACGAAGCCCCCAAGGTCTACGCGACCTTCCTGCTGTGGCTGCTGGCCGAGCTGTTCGAACAGCTGCCGGAGCGCGGCGATGCCGACAAGCCGGTGCTGGCGCTGTTCTTCGACGAGGCGCACCTGCTCTTCTCCGGCACGCCGAAGGCGCTGCAGGAGCGCCTGGAGCAGGTGGTGCGGCTGATCCGTTCCAAGGGCGTGGGCGTATATTTCGTCACCCAGTCGCCGAGCGACCTGCCGGACCAGGTGCTGGCCCAGCTCGGCCTGCGCATTCAGCACGGCCTGCGCGCCTTCACCGCCAAGGAGCAGAAGTCGCTGCGCGCGGTGGCCGACGGTTTCAGGCCGAACCCTGCGTTCGACAGCCTGAGCGTGCTCACCGAACTGGGCATCGGCGAGGCGCTGGTCGGCACCCTGGAGGAGAAGGGCACTCCGGCCGTGGTGCAGCGGGTCGCCATCGCCCCGCCGCAGTCGCGCATCGGGCCGCTGAGCGAGGCGGAGCGGGCGGCACTGTTGCGCAGTTCGCCGCAGGCAGGCCGCTACGACAAGCCGGTGGACCGCGAGTCGGCCTACGAGATTCTCATGGCCCGTGCTGCCGAGGCGCCCGTGGAAGCGCCAGTGGCGAAGGGCAAGGCCGGCAAGAACGCCGATCAGGGGCTGGGCGACATGGCAGGCGAGCTGCTGGGTGGCCTGGCCAGCCAGGTGATGAAGACGGCCGTGCGCCAGGCCGCCAACCAGATCGGTCGGCAGCTGGTTCGCGGCCTGATGGGGTCATTGCTGGGCGGCAGTCGCCGCCGCTGAGCGGCGCTGGAAGGGCCGGGCGTCCGGCCTATTCCGTCTCGCGGGCCTTTTCGATCTTCTGCAGTTCCTGCTGGAACGCCTGGTCCAGCAGACTGGGCCTCTTTCTCCAGGGCTTGCGCTCCGGATCGGGCTGGGCGGCGTAGGTCACTACTTCGCCGCCATAGACATCCTTGTAACGTTGCGCCTGGCGATCCAATTCCGCGCGCAATTCGTCTTTCGTCACATGTTCACCATTCGGGCTGCGGGAATCGCCTGCAGCCATGAGTATTGCCGGAAGTTCTGGAAAGTATGAGAGCGGCGCGATTATAGCGACAGCCTCGGACATTGTCAGAGGCGGTCTTGATGCACGGCCGTACTTCCTGAGAGGCGCTGGGGCGCGGGGAGTTCATGGATTATTGCCGCCGTACAGTGCGCTCCTGCGTTCGCTGGATACCGACGAAGGCCTGATGATTCGTGGCGTAGAGCCATATTGCCCATATGGGCGAGTTGTCTCTTTTGCATTGTCAGGGTGCTTTATCGAACGCCGCCCTGACAATGCACATTTATATAGTCAGCCGAGCAGACCGAGTTCGCGAAGTTGTCCGACGATGAGATCGGCGGCTTCCTCGGCGCTGTGTTTCAGTGTTTCGATGCGGATTTCGGGACTTTCCGGCGCCTCGTAGGGCGAGTCGATACCGGTGAAGTTCTTCAGTTCGCCTCGCCGCGCCTTCTTGTAGAGTCCCTTGGGGTCGCGCTTCTCCACTTCATCCAGAGGCGTGTCGACGAATACTTCGACGAATTCCCCTTCCGTTACCAGGTCCCGGGCCAGCTGGCGTTCGGAGCGGAACGGCGAGATGAAGGCGGTGACCACCATCAGCCCGGCATCCACCATCAGTCTGGCGACTTCGCCGATGCGGCGGATGTTCTCCACCCGGTCGGCAGCGGTGAAGCCCAGGTCCTTGTTCAGGCCGTGGCGCACGTTGTCGCCGTCCAGCAGGTAGGTGTGCACGCCCAGGGCGTGCAGGCGCCGTTCCAGCAGGTTGGCAATGGTCGATTTGCCGGCGCCGGACAGGCCGGTGAGCCAGATCACGCAGGGCTTGTGGCCGTTGAGCCGGGTGCGCGCCGTCTTGTCCACCTCCAGGGCCTGCCAGTGGATGTTCTGCGAGCGGCGCAGGGCGAAGTGCAGCATGCCGGCACCCACGGTCTGGTGGGTGAAGCGGTCGATGACGATGAAGCTGCCCATGTCGCGGTTTTCCGCGTAGGGGTCGAAGGGCGTGGCGCGGTCCAGGCTCAGGGTGCAGACGCCGACCTCGTTCAGACCGAGGGTGCGGCACGGCAGCTGGTCGAGGCTGTTGACGTCGATCTGGTACTTCGGCTGGCCGAGCGCGCCGCCGATGCTGCTGGCGCCCAGCTTGATCAGGTACGGCCGCCCTGGAAGCATGGCTTCCTCGCTCATCCATACCACGGTGGCCTCGAACTGGTCCGCCACCGCTGGCGGAGCGTCGGCGGCGGCGATCACATCGCCCCGGCTGATGTCGATCTCGTCGTCCAGGGTCAGGGTCACCGATTGGCCGGCGATGGCTCGTTCGAGATCGCCGCCGAGGGTGACGATGCGCCGTACCCGGCTGGTCTTGCCCGATGGCAGCACGCGGATGGCATCGCCTGGACATACGCTGCCGCCAAGGATGCGCCCGGAGAAGCCGCGGAAATCCAGGTCCGGCCGGTTGACCCATTGCACCGGCATGCGCAGCGGCGCGTCCTCGCGGGCCTGTTCCAGCTCCACCGTCTCGAGGAACTGCATCAAGCTCGGGCCGCGATACCAGGGGGTGTTCGGGCTGGGCTCGGTGATGTTGTCGCCGCGCAGAGCGGACAGCGGAATACTCTGGATGTGCTCGATGCCGAGCTTGCTGGCGAAGGCCCGGTAGTCGGCGTCGATCTGCTCGAACACTTCCTGGGAATAATCGACCATGTCCAGCTTGTTGATCGCCAGCACCACCCGGCGGATGCCGATCAGCGACACCAGGTAGCTGTGCCGGCGGGTCTGGGTCAGCAGGCCCTTGCGCGCGTCGATCAGGATCACCGCCACGTCGGCGGTGGAGGCGCCGGTGATCATGTTGCGGGTGTACTGCTCGTGGCCGGGGGTGTCGGCGACGATGAACTTGCGCTTCTCGGTGGCGAAGAAGCGGTAGGCCACGTCGATGGTGATGCCCTGCTCGCGCTCGGCGGAGAGGCCGTCCACCAGCAGCGCGAAGTCCAGTTCGCCGCCCTGGGTGCCGTGTTTCTTCGAGTCGCTCTCCAGGGCGCTGAGCTGGTCTTCCAGCAGGGCCTTGGCCTCGTACAGCAGGCGGCCGATCAGCGTGCTCTTGCCGTCGTCGACGCTGCCGCAGGTGATGAAGCGCAGCAGGGTCTTGTCCTGGTGCGCCCGGAGGTACTGCTCGATGTCCTCTTCGATGAGCTGGGTCTGCGCATTCATCAGAAGTACCCCTCGACTTTCTTCTTTTCCATGGAGCCGGCGCTGTCGTGGTCGATCACCCGGCCCTGGCGTTCGCTGGTGGTGGCCAGCAGCATCTCGCGGATGATCGCCGGCAGGCTGTCCGCCTGCGACTCTACCGCACCTGTCAGCGGGTAGCAGCCCAGTGTACGGAAGCGCACGCTCCTCAGCTCGGGTTGTTCGCCGCCGTGCAGCGGCATGCGCTCGTCGTCGACCATGATCAGCACGCCGTCGCGCTCCACCACGGGGCGCCGTTCGGCGAAGTACAGTGGCACGATCGGAATCCGTTCCAGATAGATGTACTGCCAGATGTCCAGTTCGGTCCAGTTCGACAGGGGAAAGGCGCGGATGCTCTCGCCCTTGTGCTTGCGAGCGTTGTACAGGCGCCAGAGTTCCGGACGCTGGGCCTTGGGCTCCCAGCGGTGCTGGGCGCTGCGGAAGGAGAATACCCGCTCCTTGGCCCGGGACTTCTCCTCGTCGCGGCGGGCGCCGCCGAACGCCAGGTCGAAGCCGTACTTGTCCAGGGCCTGCTTCAGGCCCTCGGTCTTCCACAGGTCGGTGTGCAGGGCCGATCCGTGGGTGAAGGGGTTGATGCCGCGGGACAGTGCCTCCTGATTATGGTGGACCAGCAGCTCCATGCCCGATTCGCGGGCCATCAGTTCGCGCATCTCGTACATGGCGCGGAATTTCCAGGTGGTGTCCACGTGCAGCAGCGGGAAGGGCGGGCGCGAGGGGAAGAAGGCCTTGCGCGCCAGGTGCAGCATCACCGCGCTGTCCTTGCCGATGGAGTAGAGCATCACGGGGTTTTCCGCCTCGGAAACCGCTTCGCGGAAGATGTCGATGCTCTCCGCCTCCAGGCGTTCAAGATGGGTCAGGGGCATGTCGGGTGCCTCATGGTGGCCGGTACTGCTGTTCATGGAGTACCGCCCGTCCCTTCGTCCTGAAGAGGCGGGAGCGGCGTTGGGCAGGAAAAGGCGCGGCGGCCGTGGCCGCCGCGCGGGGGCTCAGTCGTTCTTCTTGAATTGCCGGGCGAATTCCCAGGCGGCCTGGCTGGCGGAGAAGTTACCGCCGTACAGCTTGCGGTTGCGCCGGCTGTCGCCGCCCGGCCAGACGTGCTCGCCGTTGGGGATCAGGCGCAGCTGCAGCGCGGCCTTGCCCCTGCAGTTCCAGGTGGTCAGCTCGGAGCCGTCCGGCAGATCCTTCTCGCTGGCGTCCGCGTTGCAGCCGTGGGCGCTGGCGATCATCCGCAGCGAATCCGGCACCGAGCGGTGGTCGACTCCGGCGATGGCGTTCTCGCCCCGGCCACCCTTGAAGGGCACGTTGCTGTCCTTGCCGCCGTGGATGTGCAGCACGGGGATGTTCTTCGCCCCGGGACAGCTGTTCAGCGCCAGGGTGCCGGACACCGGCACGATGGCGGCGATGTCGTCGGGCAGTTCGCAGGCCAGGCGGTAGGCCATCATGGCGCCGTTGGAGATGCCGGTGGCATAGACCCGCGAGCGGTCGAAGCTGTGGTGGCTGGCGATGTCGGCCAGCATGGCGTGGATGAAGGCGACGTCGTCGACCTTGCGCTCCACCGCCTGGCCGCAGCAGCGCCCGGCGTTCCAGGTGCGCCGGTTGGGCAGCAGGCGGGCGCCGGTGCCGTTGGGGTAGACCACCAGGAACCCGCTGGCCTGGGCCACCTTGTTCATGCCGGTGGTGCGTTCGGTCTCGTCGGCGTTGCCCAGGCCGCCGTGCATCACGATCATCAACGGCATCGCTTCCTGGCCCGAGCCCTTGGGCACGAACAGCTTGTAGCTGCGTTCCGCGCCGGCGATCTGCATGCGGTACAGCTCGCCCTCGGCGGCCGTGGCCCGGCCGGCGCACAGCGCCAGGCCGAGGATGAACAGGGGAATCAGGCGCATGGCGCTCTCCTCAGTAGTCTTCTTCGGCCCGCTGGACGCTGGCCACGTCCATGGCCGCGTCTTCCAGTTCGAGCACCACGCCGAGGTCGCTGCGCAGCTCGACCAGCACCGCCTCCAGCCACTGGATGTCCGTCTCGATCTTCTGGCGGAACTTGACGATTTCCTTGAGGCTGAGGTTTTCCGAGGGCCGCCCCTGGCCGTCGAACAGCAGGCGCACGCTGGCGGCGATCTCGCGGTTGCCGCTGAGGTGGGACAGCTCGCGGTCCAGGTAGTGGCGCACGCGGCTGGCCTGCACGCGTTTCTGCAGGTCGTCGCGCAGCACCTGCAGGTGCGCTGGCAGTTCGGGGAGCAGGTCGCTCGGGGTGCTGATGTTGCCCAGCCGGGTACGGGTTGGCATGGCTCGTCTCGCTCAGTGGGAGTAACCGAACTCGAGCGCGAGGCGCTGGACTTCCGGTTTCAGGCAGGCGCCGTCCATGCGCCAGGGCAGGGGCGCGCGCAGCGGCGGTTGTTTCGGCCGGTGCGGTTCGAACACCGGGTTGCGCAGGTAGTTCGGGTCGTTGCCGAACAGCGCGTTGATCGGGCCGACGGTGGCGAAGGGCGACAGCTCCGGGTGGAGCATGTCCTCCAGCGCCTCGAAGTCTTCGCGCAGGCCGAGCCAGCGGCAGATGCGCGGCAGGCACTGCAGCGGGTCGGCCATCACGTCCTCGCCGCGCACGTGCATCTTCTGCCGGGCGGGAATCTTCTCCAGCAGCTCCATGATGTTCAGGTTGATGTCGTGCCAGGCGATCTGCGGGTCGATCAGCGCCTGTCCGTCGCAGTAGTCGATGGAGTTCACCGACAGCGCGTAGCCGCCGTCCTGGATCTTCATCACCGAGTTGCCCTGGTTGGTCGGGTGGCGGGTCAGGTGCAGGTAGAAGGCGTCCGGGTAGTTCTCATAGATGCGCTGCAGGTACACCGGGCTGACCACGTGGGCGGGGCTCTTGTCGATGGCCATCAGCGGCGACACCGCGTCGACGATCTCGCGGAACACCTGGATGCCGCTGCGGTTCTGCCGCGCCGCCACCCAGTGGTTGGCCATCACCACGGCGGCGCTGCTCTGCTCGCCGGCGTAAATCTCCGCCACCGCGCGCAGGATGCCGTGGCGCTGGAAGCGCGACATGCCGGTCTTGTCCTGGCCGTCCTGCCACATCTCGATGAGCCGGTCGACGGTGAACAGGTTCAGCTCCGGCAGGCCGTAGGCCTGCGGATGCTGGCCCAGCATGCCGGCGATCAGCGAGGTGTAGGACCTCGGCAGCGCCAGGATGAACAGCGGCTGACGCATCAGGCCTTGCCCGCGAAACCTTCGACGAAGGGAACCTCGAAGCACTTCTCGTGCATGATCGGGCCGTGGCCGAAGTAGCCGTCCTCGCCGAACAGCTCGCCGTGGTCGGCGGTGATGATGAACCAGGTGTTCTCCGGCGCCTTCTCCATCAGCTTGCCGATCAGGCCGTCGACGTACTCCACGCAGCGCACCTGCTGCTGGCGCAGCATCTCCATCTGCTCCTGATCGAAGAACGCGTCGCTGTCCGCGGCGTTGTGCTGGGCCTCGCCGCCCAGGGTCTTGAACACCCCGTGCACGCCGGAAATGCGCGGCAGGTTCTCGTCCTTGAGCATGTAGGGGTAGTGGGTCTCGCCCAGGTTGAGGAAGTAGTAGTGCGGCTCGTCCTCGGGGAAGGTCATCTCCTCGACCATGCCGGCGAAGTCGTTGTGGTTGCTCATCAGCTTGTAGTCGTCGAAGTGCTGGTTGATCGCGGTCTGCTGGTTGAGCACCGGCATCGACACCCGGGCGACGGTGCGGTAGCCCAGCTGGCCGAGCACCTTGGGCAACGACAGCTCCGGGATGAAGTCGCGGAACGACACGTCGGCGATGCCGGTGCGCTCCACCCACTGCACGAACTCCTCCTTGTACACCTCCGAGGCGTAGACCTCGCGCGGCGTGCTGTGCGGCAGCATGCCCATGGTGAAGGCGTAGTGCGACGGCGCCGTCCAGGAGGCATAGGAATAGCGCTTCTCCACCTGGCCGACGCGCTCGATGTTCGGGGTGCTGGCCGCCATGCAGGAGTCGTAGCGGCAGCTGTCCATGATGATGAAGACGATGTGGTTGATGGGCGCGCTCATGGGGTTGTCCTCTCTGGGCTGATTCAACGGGGGTGGGTCAGCGCGGGGCGCTGCGGCGGGCGGGTGACGGGGGAGCGGTCGGCGGGACCGCCTGGCAGGCCAGGGGACGGCGATGAGGGGTTGGGGCGTCCATACCTTGCTCCTTAAGTGCTCGTTGGGCCGCGCCGAGCCGGCGGCTGCCGGGCCCGGCGCAGGACCGAACCACCGATGTGGCCGTGCCCCTCCCGGGGAAGGGGTGCGACACGCCGGAATTCTGATTCAATCGAGTGCTGGTTTTTTGACTTATTTATTTTTGTGTTGTGTGTCTGGATGGAATTTTGACATTATTTGAGCGCTGGTGTTAAGTAGCCAGCAGCAGAGTTTTTGCCTTGATGTGTTCCGAGTCGCACTGTATCGGTTCAGGTCATTGAAAGTTCAAAGAAAAATAAAACTGTGCTGTTGCCTTGCGTCATGGATCTGTCTGACGTGCCGCGCCGCCGCCCGCCGAATCGGGTGTCGTCGAGGCCGGTGCAAGGGAGTGCTGTGGGGAGGGTCGAGTCATACGCCGGCCGGGCATCCGCCCGTGTTCCGCGTCCGACTCTTCGTGTAGCCGCTGCAAGCTAATTGGCCCCCGAGCGTGAGCGGACATCCGCCGCACGGGGTTTTTTGGCCTCGGAAAGGGCTACGAACATGCAAGTCACCCGCGCTCACGTCGGTCTCACCAAGCTGCTGCTGTCGCCCGAGGGCCTGGGCCATCCCGCGCTCGCCATCGCCGCGTCCCGCGCCGGCGGCCTGGGGGTGCTGGATCTGGAGCTGGGTGCCGCCTCGCTCGCCACCCAACTGGAATTGCTGCGCCGCCATGCCGGCGAAGCCGGCTTCGGCGTGCGCCTGGGCGACTTCGATGCCGCGCTCGCCGCGCAGCTCGCTGGCTATCTGGAGAGTGGCCTGTGCCTGCTGGTGCTGGGGCGCGAGCAGTGGGGCGACTGGCAGGGCTGGCTCGCCGGTCTGGCGGACGAAGGGCCGGAGCTGCTGCTCGAACTGAGCGACAACGATCCCCTCGATACCGCCATTGCCGCCCGCGTCGACGGCCTGCTGCTCAAGGGCCACGAGGCCGCCGGCTTCGTCGGCGAGAGCAGCGCCTTCATCCTCGCCCAGCACTGGCGGGCGACCAGCGACCTGCCGCTGTACCTGCGCGGCGGCATCACCCCGCACACCGCCGCGGCGGCCGCGCTGGCCGGTTTCGCCGGCGTCGCGCTGGACAGCCAGGTGCTGCTGCTGCAGGAGTCGCCGGTGGCCGCCGATCTCCAGCCGCACCTGCGCAGCCTGTCGGGCAGCGAGACGGTCGCTGCCGGCAACGGCGAGTCCGGCCGCTACTGCCGCGTCCTCTCGCGTCCGGGCTTCGCCCGCGCCCGTGCCTTCGTCGCCGATGCCGAGGCGCTGAGCCCCCGGCAGATGCGTGAGCGTCTGCTGGCCGAGGTGGAATGGCGCAACCCGGCCGCCGGCCTGTTGCCGCTGGGCCAGGACGTGGCCTTCGCCGCCGCCTGGCAGAAGCAGCATGGCAGCGTCGCCCAGCTGTTCCAGGCCATCGACGCGGCCGTGCGGCACAATCCGCAGATCGCCCTGAGCGCCCGAGCCCTGCGCGGCGAGCGGGCGCCGCTGGCCGACGCCCTGGGCCTGGACCTGCCGCTGGTGCAGGGACCGATGAGCCGGGTCTCGGACAAGGCCGAATTTGCCGCCGCGGTGGCGGAGGGCGGTACACTGCCGATGCTGGCCCTGGCCCTGCTCAAGGGCAAGCCGCTGGCCGTCCTGCTGGAGAAGACCGCCGAGCTGCTGGCCGGCCGCCCCTGGGGCATCGGCCTGCTCGGCTTCGCCCCGCAGACCCTGCTCGACGAGCAGATCGCCGCCGCCCGGCCGCACCGGCCCAGCTACGCGATCATCGCCGGCGGCCGCCCGGACCAGGCGGTGCGCCTGGAGCAGTCCGGCATCCCCTCGTTCCTCCACGTGCCGTCGTCCAATCTGATCCCGATGTTCCTCAAGGAAGGTGCGCGGCGCTTCATCTTCGAGGGCCGCGAATGCGGCGGCCACGTCGGCCCGCTGAGCAGCTTCGTGCTGTGGAGCAGCATGATCGACCGCCTGCTGGAGGAAATCGCCCAGGGCGTGCCGGGCGAGGAAATCCAGGTGCTGTTCGCCGGCGGCATCCACGATGCCCGTTCCTCGGCCATGGTCCAGGCCATGGCCGCGCCGCTGCTGGCCAGGGGCGTCAAGGTCGGCCTGCTGATGGGCAGCGCCTACCTGTTCACCCGCGAGATCGTCGAGGCCGGCGCCATCGTCGACACCTTCCAGCGGCAGGCCATCGAGTGCGCCCGCACGGTCAATCTGGAGTCCGGCACCGGCCATGCCAGCCGCTGCGCCTACACCCCCTTCGCCGCCGCCTTCTTCGCCCGCCGCAACGAACTGAAGCAGCAGGCGGTGCCGGCCGACGAGGCCCGCGAACAGCTCGACGACCTGATCCTCGGCCGCCTGCGCCTGGCCTCCAAGGGCAGCATGCGGGTGGGCGAGGAGGGCACGCTCAAGACCTTCGAGCCCGCCGAGCAGGTGGCCGACGGCATGTACATGATCGGCCAGGTCGCCACCCTGCGTGACGCCATCACCGACATCGCCAGCCTGCACCGCGGTGTCACCGACGACTCGCTGGCGCTGCTGGAGGACTACCAGCAGGCCCAGCTCGAAACGGCTGTCGAGCCCGGCGCGCCGGCCGATATCGCGATCATCGGCATGGGCTCGATCCTGCCCGGCTCCAGCACCACCCGCGAGTACTGGCAGAACATCCTGGCCAAGGTCGATGCGATCACCGAGATTCCCTCGCACCGCTGGGACTGGCGCCTGTACTTCGACGAGAACCGCAGCGCGCCGGACAAGATCTACTCGCGCTGGGGCGGCTTCCTCGACGACCTGGTGTTCGACCCGACCCGCTACGGCATGCCGCCCAAGTCCATCGAGTCGGTCGACCCGATGCAGCTGATGGCCCTCGACATCGCCCGCCAGACCCTGGCCGACGCCGGCTACGAGCAGCGCGGCTTCGACCGCGAGAAGGCTTCGGTGATCATCGGCGCCAGCGGCGGCGCCGGCGACGTCGGCATGCAGTACGGCCTGCGTTCCGAGCTGCCGCGCTTCAAGGGCGACCTGCCGGGCGAGATCGCCGGGCGCCTGCCGCAATGGACCGAGGACACCTTCGCCGGCATCCTGATCAACGTGATGGCCGGGCGCATCGCCAACCGCCTGGACTTCGGCGGCGTCAACTTCGCTACCGACGCGGCCTGCGCCTCGTCCCTGGCCGCCGTCTACCAGGGCATCAACGAACTGATGGCCGGGCGCAGCGACCTGGTCATCGCCGGCGGCGTGGACACCGTGCAGGGGCCGTTCGGCTACCTGTGCTTCAGCAAGACCCAGGCCCTGTCGCCGCGCGGCCGCTGCCGCACCTTCGACGAGTCTGCCGACGGCATCGTCATCTCCGAAGGCATCGCCATGCTGGCGCTCAAGCGCCTGAGCGACGCCGAGCGCGACGGCGACCGCGTCTACGCGGTTATCAAGGGCATGGCCGGCAGCAGCGACGGCAAGGCCAAGGGCCTCACCGCGCCGTTGCCCGCCGGCCAGCTGCGCGCCATGCGCCGCGCCTACCGCCAGGCCGGTTTCGGCCCGGACAGCGTCGGCCTGTTCGAGGCCCACGGCACCGGCACCGTGGCCGGCGACACCGCCGAGCTGGACAGCACCACCGCGCTGCTGCGCGAGGCCGGTAGCCGTCCGGCCCAGGCGGTGGTCGGTTCGGTGAAGACCATGATCGGCCACACCAAGGCCACCGCCGGCGTGGCCGGCATGATCAAGGCGGCCCTGGCCCTGCACCACAAGGTGCTGCCGCCGCACCTGGGCGTGCAGTCGCCCAACGCCGTGCTGAAGCAGGCCGACAGCCCGCTCTGCGTGCTCGACGAGGCGCAGCCCTGGCTGGCCCGTGGCGACGTGCCGCGCCGCGCGGCGGTCAGCGCCTTCGGCTTCGGCGGCACCAACTTCCACGCGGTGCTCGAGGAATACGCCGGCGAATACCGGCCCTGGCTGGAACAGGGTGTCAGCGACGCCTGGAGCGCCGAGCTGCTGCTCTGGCGCGCCGGCAGCCGCGAGCAGCTGCAGGTTCAGGTGGGCCAGCTGCAGGCGCAGCTGGTGGCGCCGGGCAAGGTGGCGCTGCGCGACATCGCGGCCCATCTGGCCGGCGACCTGGGCCAGGGCGAGCACAGCCTGGCGATCGTCGCCTGCAGCCTGGACGAACTGGCCGACAAGCTGGACAAGGCCCAGCGCCGCCTGGCCGGCGAGGCGCTGATCGACCCGGCCGTGGTGCTCGGCGACAGCCGCGTCGAGTCGGGCCAGGTCGCCCTGCTGTTCCCCGGCCAGGGCTCGCAGAACATCAACATGCTGCGCGAGCTGGCGGTGCTGTTCCCGACCGTCGCCGAGACCCTGGCCGAGGCCGACGCGCTGCTGGCCGCCGGCACCGAGCGCTTCGCCGCCAGGCCGCTGAGTCGCTTCATCTACCCGCGCGCCTGCTACGACGAAGCCGCCAGGCAGGCGGCCAGCGCCGCCCTGACCAGCACCGACGTGGCCCAGCCGGCCCTCGGCGCGGTGGAGGCCGGCCTGCTGCGCCTGCTGCGAGAGCTGGGCGTCGATGGCGACATGCTCGCCGGCCACAGCTACGGCGAGTTCGTCGCCCTGTACGCCGCCGGGCAGATTGACTTCGCCGGCCTGATGAGCCTGTCCGAGGCCCGTGGCCGCTTCATCGTCGAGGCCGCCGCCAGCGCCGGCAGCGAACTGGGCGGCATGGCCATGGTGCAGGCGCCGCGCGAGCAGGTGGAGCGGGCCATCGCGGCCATCCCGGACCTGCTGGTGGCCAACCACAACGCGCCGGAGCAGAGCATCATCAGCGGCTCCACGGCCGGCATCGCCCAGGCGCTGGACGTGCTGCAGCAGGCCGGCGTCAACGCCAGCCCGATCCCGGTGGCCGCCGCCTTCCATTCGCCCTTCGTCGCCCCGGCCCAGGGCCTGCTCGCCGCCGCCATCGAGGCCACGCCCTGGCAGGCCGGGCGCCTGCCGGTCTACTCCAACGCCAGCGCCGCCCTGCACGACGTCGAGCCGGCCCGGGTCCGGCAGGCCATGGCCGAGCATCTGGTCAGGCCGGTGGAATTCGTCAAGCAGATCGAGGCGATGCACGCCGCCGGCGCCCGGGTGTTCATCGAGGTCGGGCCCAAGGCGGTGCTCAGCCGCCTGGTCGGCCGCATCCTCGACGGCAAGCCGCACCACGCCGTGGCCCTGGACGAGCGCGGCGGCGGCCTCGCCAGCCTGCTGCTGGCCCTGGCGCGCCTGCACGCCCTGGGCGTGGCCTTCGAGCCCCTCCGCCTGTTCGCCGGGCGCGCCTGCCAGCCCAGCGCCAATGGCCGCCTCGAAGGCCTGTGGCGCGACGCCAGCCTGCCCCGGCAGGCCTGGCTGCTCAACGGCAGCGGCGCCCGCCGCGCCAGCGAGGCGCCGCGCCAGATCGGCGTGCTGCAGGGCGACCTGCTGCCGGCCGCCGAACCGAAAACCGAGTCGCACCCGGTGGTGGTGCCGCTCAACCGCAACCCCGCAACCCCGCCCCACAGCGCAGCCCCGGCTGCCCCGCGACACAAGGAGAGGCTGGTCATGTCCGAACCCATGGCAATCCAAGGTGACGAAACGTCATCGGTGATGGCGGAATACTTCGCCACCATGCGCCAGTTCCTGGAGACCCAGGAGCGCGTCCTCAACGCCTACATGGTCGGCGCCGCCGCTCCGGCGCTGCCCCGTGGCCTGCCGTCGATGCCGGCCGCCGCGCCTGCATCGCGTCGCCCGGTGGCCGTTGCGCCGGCCGCGCGTGTGGCACCGGCCTCCGTTGCGGCGCCTGTCGCAGCGCCAGCTCCGGTCGCCACCGCGCCCGCACCCGTTGCCGCACCGGTGGTGGCCGCTGCCGCGCCGGCCCCTGCGGCTGCGCCGGCAGCCCAGGTGGAGGGCGGTCGGATCAAGGACATCCTGCTGTCCATCGTCGAGGAGCGCACCGGTTACCCGAGCGACATGGTCGGCCTGGAGCAGAACCTGGAAGCCGACCTCGGCATCGACTCGATCAAGCGCGTGGAAATCGTCGGCGCCCTGCTGCAGACCCTGCCGCCGGCCTACGGCAGCGCCCTGGGCGAGGCCCGCAGCCAGCTCAATACCCGAGCGACCCTGGCGGACATGCTGAAGATGCTCGAAGGACTCGAAGTCGGCGAGGTGGCCGTCCCTTTTGAGTCCGCCGGGGCGAGCCCGAAGACTGCGCCTTTCCAGGCCAGCCACTCGCCCCGGCATATCGTGGTGCCCGAGGAGGAAGCCATCCCTGAGCAGGCCCTGCGCCAGTTCGAGCCCGGCTACTTCATCCTCACCGCCGATGATCACGGCCTCGCCCTGCGCCTGCAGGAGTGGCTGGAGCAGCGTGGCTGCACGGTGTCCCTGCTGAGCCCGGGGCTGCTGGCCGACGAGGCGGCGCTGGCCGCCTGGTGCCGGGAGACGGCGGCCAACCCGGACAAGCAGATCGCCGGCGTGATCCATCTGGCCGCTCTCGGCGCGCATGCGCTGCCGGTGGATGCCGGGCTGGACGCATGGCAGCGCGAGCTGCTGGTCAACGAGAAGTCGCTGTACCTGATTCTTCACGCCCTGGCTGCCCAGCTGCGCGACGACGCCTATGTGGTGACGCTCAGCGCCCTCGGCGGCCTGTTCGCCCGTGGCCTCGACGAGCAGCGCCAGGCCTTGACCCTGCAGGGCGGCGGTAGCGGGCTGGTCAAGTCGATCCGTGAGGAGCGCCCGGAGCTGCGCACCCGCGCCATCGACCTCGACCCGGCGCTCGGCGACGCCCAGCAGCTGGCGATCATCACCACCGAGCTGCAGCTGGTCGGCGGGCGCCAGGAGGTCGGCTACCCGGCCGGCCGCCGCACCGTGTTCCGCACCCGGGAGGACGAGGTCGTCGCCGAGGACCTGCTGCCTGTGGTGGAGAACGCCGTGGTGTTGGCCACCGGCGGCGCCCGTGGCATCACCGCCGAGGTGCTGCGCGAGATCGCCCGTCCCGGCAACGTGCTGGTGCTGACCGGGCGCAGCCCGCTGGCCGAGGAGGGCGCCGACACCGCCGGGTTGAAGGACGAGGGCCAGTTGCGCCAGCACTTCATCGGCGAGGTGCGCGCCGGCCGCCTCAAGCTGACCCCGGCCGAGATGCAGAAGCGCATCGCCGCACTGGTCGGCCTGCGCGAGATGCACAGCAATATCGCCGACCTGCGTGCCCGCGGCGCGACGGTCGAGTACGTCGCAGTGGACGCCACCGACGAGGCGGCCCTGGCTGCCGCCATTGGCGGTATCCGCCAGCGCCACGGCAAGCTCAGTGGCGTGGTCCACGGCGCCGGGGTGATCGAAGACAAGCTGCTGGAAGACAAGACTCCCGACAGCTGGATGCGCGTGGTTGGCACCAAGGTGCTGGGCATGCTCCTGCTGCAGAAGCTGGTGCGGGTCGAGGAGCTGGAATTCTTCGCCGTGTTCAGCTCGGTGGCCGGGCGCTACGGCAACAGCGGCCAGCTCGACTACGCCACCGCCAACGAACTGATGAGCCGCCTGTGCAGCCAGTTGCAGCGCCTGTGGGGCAACAAGGTCAAGCTGCTGTCGCTGAACTGGGGCCCCTGGGGGCCGACTCTGTTCGGCGCCGGCATGGTAACCGCCGAGACCGAGAAGAAATTCGCCGACAAGGGCGTGGCCCTGGTCGGTGCCGCCCAGGGCCGACGCCTGTTCGACGAGGCCCTGCGCCTGAAGGCCGGACATGCGGTGGAAGTGGTGGCCGGTGATGGTCCCTGGGAACGTCACGAGGCGGAGGTCGGCCGCTGGCAGGAAGACGCCGGTGACGCCCCGCAGGCCGCCCGCCAGCCGCTGCTGACCCAGTGCCGCATCGAGGATGGCGAGAAGGGCACCCAGGTCCTGCACTTCAACCTGGACGCCAGCCACGGCTACCTGCAGGAGCACTGCATCGACGGCATCCCGGTGCTGCCGGCGGCCGTGGCCCTGGAGATCATCGCCGAGGCCGCCACCCTGATGTGGCCGGGCTGGCTGGTCGCCGAAGTGGCCGAACTGCGCCTGCTCAAGGGTGTGCAGCTGAGCGAGCCGACCCAGGCCCTGTCGGTGCTGATCAACCCGCCGACCTACGCCAGCAGCGAAGGCTTCGACGCCAGCATCAGCATCCGCTCCGGTAGTGGCCAGCAGCAGCGCATGCACTACCGCGCCGCGGTGAAGATGGCCCAGCAGCTGCCCGAGGCCCCGCGCCACGCGCCCCGCGAGTACCGCGAGCGCGAGCTGCCGGTGGCCAAGGCCTATCAGGAGTGGCTGTTCCACGGCCCGCGCTTCCAGGTCATCCGCGGCATCAGCGGCCTGTCCAGCCAGGGTGCGGCGGCGCTGATGTGTCCCAGCTCGCCGCAGCAGTGGCTGGCCGGCGGACGTGCCGAACAGCAGTGGATCATCGACCCGGCCGTGCTCGACGCCGCGCCGCAGATGGCCCTGCTCTGGGCCCGCACCTTCCACGACGGCTCGGCGCTGCCGGCGCAGTTCGGCCGGGTGATCCGCTACGTCGAGCAGTTGCCCGAGCGCTTCCACATGGACTTCCAGTGCCTGCCCGGCGAGGCTCAGCAGGTGCGCGCCAACGTCTTCTTCAGCGACGACGAGGGCCGCCTGCTGCTGCTGATCGAAGACCTGCAATGCATCGTCGATGCGCGCCTCAATCGCCTGGGCGGCACCCACCTGCGCAAGGAAACCGAGTGATGAGCAACGCGCCTATCGCCATCATCGGCATGGCCTGCATCTTTCCGCAGGCCCCGGACCTGGCCGGCTTCTGGCGCAACATCCTGGCCGGCACCGACGCCGTCGGCGAGCCGCAGGACGAGTGGGAGGCGCAGCGCTACCTGGACTCGGGGCGCATCAACACCCAGCACGGCGGCTACCTGAACGACCTGTACCGCTTCGATCCGCGCGAGTTCGGCATCATGCCCAACTCGGTGGATGGCGGTGAGCCGGACCAGTTCCTCGCCCTCAAGGTGGCCTTCGATGCCCTGCAGGATGCCGGCTACGCGGGCGACGGCGTCGACCATCGCGACACCGGCATCATCCTCGGCCACAGCACCTACCTGCACCGTGGCCAGGTCAGCCATATCCAGAACCATATCGTCCTCGACCAGACCCTGGAGCTGCTCAAGGCCGCCCAGCCGAGCCTGAGCGAGGACGACCTGGCGCGCCTGCGCGCGGCGCTGCAGAAGCAGCTTCCGCCGTCCAACACCGACATCGCTCCGGGCCTGGTGCCCAACGTGATGACCGGGCGCATCGCCAACCGCCTCAACCTCAAGGGGCCGAATTACATAGTCGACGCCGCCTGTTCGTCCTCGCTGCTGGCGGTCAACGCCGCCATGGACGAGCTGCGCAGCGGGCGCAGCCGCCTGATGATCGCCGGTGGGGTCAACGCCTCGCTGCCGGCCGAGGTCTCGGTGATCTTCACCCAGCTCGGCGCCCTCAGCGGGCGCGGCAAGGTGCGCCCGTTCGAGCAGGGCAGCGATGGCACTCTGCTCGGCGAAGGCCTGGGCATGGTGGTGCTCAAGCGCGTGGATGACGCCCTGGCCGACGGCGACCGCATCTATGCCGTGCTGCGTGGCATCGGCCAGGCCAGCGATGGCCGCGGCACCGGCCTGCTGGCGCCGAGCGAGGAGGGCGAGGCCCTGTCGATCCGCCGCGCCTACGAGAGCAGTGGAGTCGACCCGGCCAGCATCTCCCTGGTCGAGGCCCACGGCACCGGCATCCCGCTCGGCGACAAGACCGAGATCACCGCCCTGCGCAGCGTGCTCGGCGAGCGCCAGGGCCTGCTCGGCAGCGTGGCCATCGGCTCGGTGAAGTCGATGATCAGCCACTGCATTCCTGCCGCCGGCATCGCCGGCCTGATCAAGACCAGCCTGGCCCTGCACCACAAGGTGCTGCCGCCGACCCTGTGCGGCACGGTCAACCCGGCGCTGGGCATCGGCGCCACACCGCTGTACGTCAACACCGCCAGCAAGCCCTGGATCGCCAGGCCGCAGAGCCCGCGCCGCGCCGGCATCAACTCGTTCGGCTTCGGCGGCATCAATACCCATGCAGTGCTGGAGGAGGCGCCGGCCGCCGCCCAGCGTCCGTTGAGCTTCGCCCGTCGCGAGTGCGAGCTATGCGTGTTTTCTGGCGCCGACGAGGCTGCGCTGCTGGCCCAGCTGCAGCAGGTGCAGCAGTACATCGACAACAACCCCGGCGTGGCGCTGCTGGATCTGGCCGCCACCCTGGCCGCCCGCGATGCGACCGACAAACCGGTGCGCGTGGCCGTGCTGGCCGGCGATGTGGCCGAACTGGCGAAGAAGCTGCAGCAGGCGGCGAAGAAGATCGCCGAGGCCAAGAGCCCGCGCTGGATGACCCGCACCGGGCTGGTGTTCAGCCGCCAGCCGCTGCAGGGCAAGCTGGCCTTCCTGTTCCCCGGCGAGGGCTCGCAATACCTGAACATGCTGGCCGATCTGGCCCAGCAGTTTCCCGAGGTGCGCGAGTGGTTCGATTTCTGGCAGGGCCTGTACGACGAACAGCCCGGCTCGACCCGCACCGACATCCTGTTCCCGCCGGCCAGCGAATTGGACGACGAACTGCGCCAGCGCCTGGAGGCGCGCCTGTTCGACATGGACGTGGGTTCCGAGGCGGTGTTCGTCGCCAGCCAGGCCCTGTTCAGCCTGCTCGGCGCCCTGGGCGTGGAGCCGGACGCCATGCTCGGCCACAGCACCGGCGAGTCCTCGGCCCTGGCCGCCAGCGGCGCCATCGCCTTCAGTGACAGGGAGCAACTGGCCGACTTCATCCGCGAGCTGAACCAGGTCTACCGTGGCGTGCTGGATGGCGGTGGCATCGCCACCGGCGCGCTGCTCACCGTCGGCGCGCTCAAGCGCGAGCTGGTGGACCGCCACATCGCCGCCTGTGTCGAGCCGGTGGCGGTGGCCATGGACAACTGCCAGAACCAGCTGGTGCTGTTCGCCGACCGCGCCACCATCGAGGGCCTGCTCAAGACGCTGAGCGAGGAGGGCGGCATCTGCTCGATCCTGCCGTTCGACCGCGCCTACCACACGCCGCTGTTCGCCGCGGTGACCACGGCCTTCCACCAGTACTACCGCGATGTCGGCCTGCAGGCGCCGAAGACTCCGCTGTATTCCTGCGCCAGCGCCGACCTGTTCCCGGCCGAGTCGGCGGCGGTGTGCGAGCTGGCGGCGGCGCAGTGGTCGAACACTGTGCGCTTCCGCGAGACCGTCGCCCACATGCACCGCGACGGCGTGCGTTACTTCGTCGAAGTCGGCCCCTCGGGCAACCTGACCGGCTTCGTCAACGACATCCTCGGCGGCGAGGAATACCTGGCCATCGCCTCCAACGCGCGCAAGCGCAGTGGTGTGGAGCAGCTGTTCAACCTGCTCGGCAGCCTGTTCGCCAACGGCAAGGCGGTGGACCTCGGCAAGCTCTATCGCGGCATCGCCTGCCGCGTGCTCGACCTCGATCAGCCATTGCCCCAGCCCAGGCGCGGCATGCTGGTGAAGAACACCATGCCGGTGGTGCATGTGAGCGAATCGCTCGGCGAGCTGCTGCGCGAACTGTTCCAGCCGGTTGCGGCCGTGCCTGCGCAGCCGCTGGCCGCGAGCCCGACGGCGCCGCTGCTGGCGGATATCCAGCGCCAGGGCGAGCGGCTCAGCGCCCAGTGCCCGCTGTGGTCCACCGACCGCTTCCTCGCCGACCACGTGCTGTCCGGCCCCAGCTCTTACCATCAGCCCGAGCTGCAGGGCCTGGCCTGCGTGGCGATGATGGCCAGCCTGGAAATCATGGCCGAGGCCTGTGCGCTGCTGGCCGGCAGCGTGGCGATCAACCTGATCGAGAACGTCCGCGCCTTCGACTGGGTCGCCCTGGATCGCGGCGAGCTGACCTTGCAGGTGCAGGCCGAGCGCGTCGCCGACAACCACTACCGGGCCGAGCTGCACAACGCCGGCAGCCTGGTGATGAGCGCCGAATTCCGCTTCGCCGCGCCTCTGGTCGGCGCGCCGCTGGCCGAGCTGCAGGGCGGCATCGGTTACCGCTGGCCGGATCACGAGCTGTACAGCACCGGCATGTTCCACGGCCCGCTGTTCCAGAGCATCGCCAGTGTCGGTGCCTGGGCGGAGGAAGGCATCGACGCACAACTGGCGTCCTGCTCCATCCATGGCTTCGTGCAGGACGGCGAGCCCTGTGCCCTGGTGCTCAACCCGGTGCTGCTGGACGCCCTCGGCCAGCTGGCTGCCTACTGGCTGGCCCAGCAGGTGGGCACCGACTTCAACAGCTTCCCCTCGCACATCGCACGCATCGAGCTGCACGCGCCGGCTCCGGCCGACCTGTCCGGCGCCTGGCTGCGTGGGCGCCAGCGCCCGGTGGATGCGGCCAACGGTGGCCTGGATGCACCGCGCACCTGGACCTTCGACTGCCTGCACGAGGGCCGCCTGCTGCTGCACGCCAGCGGCTTCGCCAACCTGTTTTTCCCGGTGCCCAACGCCTTCTACCAGCTGCGCCGCGAGCCCATGAACGGCTGGCTCGGCGCACCGTTGGCTAGCGCGGTGCCCGAGGCGCTGCTGTGGCAGCTGGAGCAGCTGCCCGAGGACTTCTGCAAGCAGTCGGCGGCGATCTTCCTGCGCATCCTCGCCCATGCCGTACTGGCCGCCGAGGAACGCGAGGAATGGGAGGCCGTGCGCCAGACCCGCCGCGCCCGCGAGTGGCTGCACGGGCGCCTGTGCCTGAAGGAAGCGACCCGCTACTTCATCTACCAGCAGACCGGTGAGCTGCTCTGCCCGGCGGACGTGGTCGTACGCCACGACGCCCTGGGCGCGCCCTTCGTCGATGGCTGGTGGAACGGCCACTGGTTGAGCGCGCCGGCGGTGTCGCTGAGCCACGACCGCGACGGCTGCCTGGCCGCGCTGGTGCCGGCCGGCGCCGTGGGCGTGGACGCCGAACGCCTGGACCGCCTGCAGCGCCCGGAGCTGGTGGCCGGCTCCTTCACCGCCCATGAGCAGCAGGTGCTGGCCGCGGTCGACCCGGCCTGGCAGGGCGAGCTGACCCTGCGCACCTGGTGCGCCAAGGAGGCCGCCGCCAAGTACCTGGGCTGCGGCCTGCGCGGTGCGCCGCAGGATTTCGAGGTGCAGTTCGCCGAGACCGGCGACCTGGCCGAAGTGAGTTTCGCCGGGGACGCCAGCCTGGCGCCGGCGCGCGTGAACGTGGCCTTCGAGGTCCACGGCGATCGGCTGATCGCCCTGGCCGGGGCCGAGAGCGAGTTGTCTGTACAGGAATACGGAGTGGCCAATGGCTGAGAGCAAGAGCGCAATCGAGCAAACCCTGATCCACATCGCCGCCGACCTGACCCAGGACTGGGGCATCGAGCTGGACGAGCCGCTGAGCGCCAAGACCCGGCTGGTGGCGGACATGGAGTTCGCCTCGGTCGACATCATCCAGCTGATCGTCGCCATCGAAGAGCACTACAACCGCCCGAAAATGGGCTTCCAGGATCTGCTGATGAACGACGGCAGTTACGTCGACGATCTCTCCATCGGACAGCTGATCGATTTCGTTCACGAAAAACTCACAGGAGTGCCGGCATGACCACTCGTACCCTCTTCATCGGCATGGATGGCTGCACCTTCACCATCCTCGACGACCTCTGCGTGGAGAAGGACGGCCAGCCGGCCGTGATGCCCTTCCTCGGTAGCCTCATGGCTCGCGGCACCCGCGCCAAGCTGCGCTCGACGCCCAACCCGCTGACCCCGCCGGCCTGGGTGTCGCTGATGACCGGACGCAGCCCGGGCAACCACGGCCTGCTGGATTTCATCCGCGCCGAGGAGAAGAACGGGGACGTGTTCTTCACCCTCTACGATTCGCGTGACAACCGTGCCGAGACCATCTGGTCGATCGCCAGCCGCCAGGATCGCCGCGTCGCCGTACTCAACCTGCCGTTCACTGCGCCGCCGCCCAAGGACCTCAACGGCTTCATGGTGCCGGGCTTCATCCCGTGGCGGCACCTGCGCCGCAACACCGTGCCGGCCAACTTCTACGACCGCCTCAAGCAGGACCTGCCGGGCTTCGACCCGAAGGAACTGGCCTGGGACTTCGAGCAGGAGAAGCAGGCGGTCAACGACCTCACCGACGAAGACCGCGAGAACTGGGTGCGCTACCACCTGCCGCGCGAGAAGCAGTGGTTCGAGATCGCCAAGTTCCTGCTCAAGGAAGAGGCGCCCGAGCTGATGGCGGTGATGTTCGACGGCGTCGACAAGCTGCAGCACCAGGCCTGGCTGTTCCTCGACCCGGCCCTGCAGCACGACGGCGTCAGCGACTACCACAAGCGCATGCGCAAGCTGTGCCTGGACTACTTCCGCCAGCTCGATGGCTTCATCGAGGAGCTGGTGACCATGGCCGGCCCGGACGTGCAGGTGTTCATGGCCTCCGACCACGGCTTCACCGCCACCACCGAGGTGGTGCGGATCAACGCCTGGCTGTTCGAGAAGGGCTACCTGCACTGGAAGGAAGTGCTCGATCCGGACTCCGAGGCCGCCAAGCGTCGCGAGGAAAGCATGTTCGCCAACCTCGACTGGACCAAGACCACCGCCTACTGCCGGACTCCCTCCAGTAATGGCATCAACATCCGCGTGGCGCGCAATCCGGGCGAGACCGGGATCAAGCCGGAAGACTACGAGGCCTTCCGCGAGCAGCTGATCATCGACATCAAGGCGCTCAAGGACCCGGTGACAGGCGAGAGCATCGTCAGCGAGATCCACCTGCGCGAGGAAGTCTTCGCCGGCCCGGCGATGATGGACGCGCCGGACCTGCTGCTGGTGCTGCGCGACTTCGGCTTCGTCTCGATCAAGAACAAGCTGCCGATCGTCGAACCGCGCGAGGAGCCGGCCGGCACCCACCACCCGGATGGCATCTTCATCGCCTGCGGCCCGGGCATCCGCAAGGGCGTGCAGATCGACCGCCGGCACATCTGCGACGTCGGCGCGACCCTGCTCTACAGCCAGGGCCTGGAAGTGCCCGGCGACTTCGAGGGCAAGGTCCCGGCCGACATGTTCATCAAGCCGTGGCTGAACCAGAACCCGATCCGCATCGGCGAATCGACCCGCGGGGTGAACAAGGACGAGAACGCCGAAGGCATGGCCGACGACGAGAAGGACAAGCTGATGGCCCAGCTGCAGATGCTCGGCTACATGGAGTAACGCGCGATGGCGATGGCCGAGGTCAACGGAGTCCGGCTGCACTATCAACAGCTGTCCTGCGAACGCACGGAGGGGGAGGTCGAGGACGTGGTGCTGATCCACGGCCTCGCCGCCAACCTGGCGTTCTGGTACATGCAGATCGGCCATGCCCTGGCCAAGCACTACCGGGTGACCATGTACGACCTGCGCGGCCATGGTCGTTCGAGCATGCCGCTGCGCGGCTACACCCCGGCCGAGCAGGCCGAGGACCTGCGCCAGCTGCTCGACTGGCTGGGCATCGGCCGGGCGCACTTCATCGCCCACAGCTTCGGCGGCACCATCGCGCTGAACCTGGCCTGCGAGCAGCCCCAGCGCTTTCGCAGCCTGACCATCGCCGACACGCACATCGCCGCCATCCGCAACGTCGGTTGTGATTGGCGCTATGCTGACCATATCCAGCGCATCCTGGACGACAACGGCATCCCGCTGAACACCCGCGAACCCTATTTCGGCTATCGCCTGCTCAAGGAGGCGGCGACCCTGCAACTGAACCAGCGCGAGCTGCCCGAGGCCCTGCGCGAGCTGATCAACCCGCTGATGGGCGCGTCCGGCAAGCGCACCGCCGACCAGTGGGTGAAGCTGCTGGAGACCACCGCCGCCCAGGACGAACTGATGGGCGACGACGGTCTGGTGGTGGAGCGCCTGCGCCAGCTCGATTTCCCGCTGCTGGCGATCTACGGCGAGCGTTCCCAGGCGGTGACCACCGGCGAGCTGCTGCTGACCGTCTGGCCACGGGCGGACTTCCGCCTGGTGCGCGGCGCCGGGCACTTCTTCCCGGCCTCGCGGCCGCAGAAACTGATCCGCTCCTTCACCTTCTTCCTGCGCAGCGTCAGCGGCCGGCGCCAGGGCCGCGCCGACGACGCCGAGGCCAGACCCTACTTCCGCAGCGACCGTATCTACAGCCGTGCCGAACAGTGGTTCTACGCCACCCGCGAGGGCAAGGAGCAGGGGCCGTTCGACGGCTTCGAGGAGGCGCTCGACCACCTCAATGCCTTCATCGCCGAAGTGCTGGCGCGCAAGACCCGGGCCGGCTCGATGTTCAACCTGTCGAGCAAGGTTCGCGTGCCGGCCGGCCTTGGCGAGGACGACTTCCGCCTGATCGCCCGCAACGGCTTCGGCGACGGCGTCAACGCCTACGCCCACGCCATGGCCTGGTTCAACGACTACCTGTACGTCGGCACCACCCGTGGCAACTTCCCGCTGATGAAGGCGCGCCTGCCGATCAGCATGGACCCCTGGCCGGTGGAGTGCCCGGCCAACCCCTTCGATCTCGATCTGCACGCCGAGATCTGGCGCTACAACCCGCGCACGGACGAGTGGAAGCGGGTGTTCAAGGCGCCCACCATCGTCGGCAGCGATGGTTCGCGGATTCCCCGCGAGCTGGGTTTTCGCGGCATGTGCGTGTACCCCGGCAGCGCCGGGCGCAAGCCGTCGCTGTTCGTCAGCACCTGGTCGCCGGCCAAGGGGCCCGGCCCGCTGCTGCTGCGCAGCGAGGACGGACTGAAGTTCACCCCCAGCTGCGAGCCGGGCCTGATGGGCCTGCCGGTGACCACCATCCGCACCATGGTCAGCTTCAAGGGGCGCATGTACACCACCCCGGCCGGCTCGCGCGGCGGCAACCCCAACGTCTCGTCCCACTCCATCGTCTACGAGAGCGAGGCGCCGGAAGAGGGGCACTGGGAGCCGGTCAGCGACTTCGGTTTCGGTGACGAGGGCAACAAGACCATCTTCGAGATGTGCGCCTTCGGCGACCACCTCTACGTCGGCACCTTCAACCTCAAGGGCTACCAGATCTGGCGCAGCACCTGCGACCGCAAGCCCTACCAGTGGGAGCAGGTGATCGCCGACGGCGCCGGGCGCGGCCCGCTCAACCAGTCGGTGCTGAGCATGTACCCGTTCAAGGGCGCGCTGTATGTCGGCAGCGCCATCCAGGGCGGCGGCATCGACCGGCAGAACGGCGTCGGCCCGGCGCCGCCCGAACTGATCCGCATCCGCCCGGACAAGAGCTGGGACCTGCTGGTGGGCGACGCGCGGCAGACCGAGGGTGGCTGGAAGGAACCGCTGTCCGGCTACATGGCCGGCTTCGACAACTTCTTCAACGGCTACTTCTGGCGCATGGCCGAACACGAGGGCTGGCTCTACCTGTCGACCTTCGACTGGAGCGGCCTGCTCGGCTACGCCCGGCGCGACAGCTGGCCGGAGCCGTTCCTCAACATCGTCAACGAGGTTGGCGAGAAATTCATCTTCGAGCGCCAGTCGGGCTTCGACCTGTACCGCAGCTACGACGGCGAGAACTGGGTGCCGGTGACCACCGACGGCATGGGCAACCCCTACAACATCGGCATGCGCACCATCGTTTCCTCGCCCTACGGCCTGTTCCTCGGCGCCGCCAATCCCTTCGGCCCCAAGGTCTGGCCGCTGGGCGGGGACCGCTACATCGACAACCCGCGCGGCGGCTGCGAAGTGTTCTTCGCCCCGCGCAAGCAGATGACCTCGGCCGCACCCAGTGCCGGTATCCGTGACCGGTCGAAAGGAAGCCCCGTGCTATGAACGGCAACATTTCCGCGAAGAAAGAATCGGACCTGGGCGACGCCCGCAAGATCGCCACGCCGCTGCTGCTGCGCAAGGGCCTGCAGGTGTTCCTGCGCAACGGCCGGCAGGAGCCGCTGTACGTGATCGTCGACCCGGCCAGCCAGCAGCAGTGGGAGCTGGAGACGCACCAGTTCTTCGTCCTGGAAATGCTCCAGGTGGACGAGGAGTTCGTCGCCATCGCCGCCAGCTACGAGCGGCGCTTCTCGCGGATGCTCAGCCGCGGCGACCTGGACGCGCTATTGGTCGGGCTGATCGACCAGCGCCTGCTGGGCCTGGCCGCCGCCGCCCATCCGCTGGTGGCGCAATACCGCGAGCAGCTGCAGGAAGACCTGCAGCGCCTGCTCGAGGAGAAGGTCGCGCGCTTCCGTGACAAGGCCGCGCCGCCGGCCAAGCGCCAGTCTCCCGCGCCGGCGCCGGTGACCATCACCGCCATGCCGGTGCAGGCCGCGGCGCCCGCCGGTGGAACGGCGCAGCAGCCGGGCGCGGGGGCTTCCAACGACGCCCGGCGCGGCGACGCCGACCACCTGCAGGCCGGCGTGCGCGATTCCGCGGGCATGGACGACACCCTGCGTATCCCGGTGCTGCACCTGTTCAACCCACACCGCCTGCTCAAGTCCATGCAGGGCTGGACCGAACCGCTCAAGTACGGGGTGTTCGTCCTGCCACTGCTGTTCGCCATGGCCCTGGGCACCCTGATCAACAACTTCGCCCTGGCCCGGCTCGACGCGGCGACCATGCTGTCCGGCATGGGAGCGCTCGGCCACGTGGTGTTCAGCCTGTTCACCGTCAACCTGCTGTGCACCCTGACCCTGGCGCTGACCGCGCAGAAGTACCGGGGCACGGTGTACAGCCTGTCGCTGGCGTTCATGCTCGGCTTTTTGCCACGCTTCATGCCGCGCATCCGCCACCTGGTCGGCCTGAGCCGGCGCGAGCGCCTGTGGCTGCACGGCGGGCCGGTGCTGATGCGCCTCGCGCTGTTCAGCCTGGGCGTGTTCACCTGGTACCTGACCCGTGCCTCCAACGGCCTGCTGCCGGCCGCCGGCCTGGCCCTGGCGCTGACCAGCGCGGTGGCCCTGCTGCTGACCCTCAACCCGCTGTCGAAGAGCAGCGGCTATCACCTGATCGCCGTGCTGGTGGATGAACCGCAGCTGCGCGGTAAGGCCTTCAAGGCGCTGTTCGGACGGATCAGGGGCAACGCCTACCGCGAGGCCAACGACACCGCACTGATGGCCTACGGCCTGGCCTCGGTGCTGTACTCGGTGCTGTTGTTCGTGGTCGCGCTGATGCTGATCGGCAGCTGGCTCAAGGTACATTTCGGTGGCACCGGTGTGCTCGCCGCGGTGGTGCTGATCGGCTACCTGAGCGTGCTGACCTACCGCAAGTTCAAGTCGGCCAACGAGATGTACGAGCGCGCCGTGCAGTTCGAGCGCTGGAAGCGTCGCCGCCTGCCCGAGAACCTCGAACAGAAGGTCGGTGCCCAGCCCTCGAACAAGACGGCCCGCTACACCGGCCGGGTGCTGGCGCTGTCCCTGCTGATCTGCCTGTTCCTGCCCTATCCCTACGAGCCGGGCGGCTCCTTCGTGATCCTGCCGACCGAGCAGCAGCAGGTGGCCAGCGACATCGGCGGCATCATCACCGAAGTGCTGGTGGAAGGCGGCGAGCAGGTCAAGGCCGGCCAGGTGCTGGCGCGCCTGGCCACCGGCGACTACGCCGGCCACGTGAAGATCGCCGAGGCGCGCATCGCCGAGGAAATGGCGACCGTCGCCGAGCTGAAGTCGCGTCCGCGCCTCGAGGAAGTGGAGGTCGCCCAGCGCAGCCTGGACATGGCGCGCACCCAGACCCAGTTCAGCCAGACCAATCACCAGCGCCACATGACCCTGCTGGCCAAGGGCGGCGTCTCCGCTCAGCAGGCCGACCAGGCCCGCCGCCAGTACGAGGTGGACCTGATGGCGGTCAAGGTGGCCGAGGCCAACCTGGCCCTGGCCAGGACCGGCGCCACGCCCGATACCATCGCCGCCGCCGAGGCCCAGGTGCAGCGCTGGAACAGCGAGCGTGACCTGTACCTGGCTAAGATCGAGCGCTCCCAGTTGCGCGCGCCCATGGACGGCAAGCTGATCACCCTGCTGCTGCGGCAGAAGGTCGGCAAGTTCCAGCCGCCGGGCGAGCCCTTCGCCGTGGTGGAGAAGGCCGACCGGGTGTTCGCCGAGATCGAGGTGCCGGAGACCGAGATCGGCTACGTGCAGCCGGGCGCGGTGCTCAAGGTCAAGCCGCTGGCCTATTCCGAGCGGCTGTTCGACGGCACGGTGACGCAGATCGATGCCAACGTGATCGAGAAGGCCACCGGCAAGTATGTCAAGGTGCTCACCACCATCGACAACCCGGCCGGTGAACTGAAGTCGGGCATGACCGGCTACGCCAAGGCGGCCGGCGAGACCCTGCCGGTGTGGAAGGCCTTCACCCGGGCGATCTTCCGCTTCATCGACGTGGAACTGTGGTCGTGGATTCCCTGAACCCGTAGCCCGGATGAAATCCGGGAGCGGAGCTGCCTGCTTCCCCGGATTTCATCCGGGCTACAGACCAGACCGATCCTGGTAGGGTGCGCCGCGCGCACCATAAAAACCGTCAGGTGCGCACGGCGCACCCTACGAAAAACACCGGCCTCGGCCGGCGTTTTCGTTTGCGTCGGCGATCAGGCCGCCGGAACGGGCAGCAGCTCCTTCAGCGGCCGGCTGTCGTCGGCCAGCTGCTCGGCGGTCACGGGAATGCCCTCGGCGACCAGGCGCTTGGCGGCGATGAAGTCCTGCGGGCGGTTCACCGTGTCGGCGGCCAGCACCTTGCCGTCCTTGAGGTAGAAGGCGCTGAAGCTGTCGCTCAGCGGGTCGCCGCGCAGCACCAGGCGCTCGAAGCCTTCCGACAGGCCGACCATCTTCAGCTTCAGCTCGTACTGGTCGGACCAGAACCAGGGCACCGAGGCGTAGGTCTTGTGGAGCTTGCCGGCCATGGCGGCGGCGGCCACCCGCGACTGTTCCAGGGCGTTGGGCACCGACTCCAGGCGCAGGCGGCGGCCGAGCACCGGGTTGGGGTGGTTGGTGCAGTCGCCGGCGGCGTGGATGTCCGGGTCGTCGGTGCGGGCGTACTCGTCGACCAGGATGCCGTTGTCCACCGCCAGGCCGGCCTCGGCGGCCAGCTCGGTGTTGGCGATCAGGCCGATGCCGACCACCACCAGGTCGGCCTCCAGGCGGCTGCCGTCGGCGCAGAGCACGGCGATCACGGCGCCGTCGGTCAGCTCCAGGTCGGCCACCAGCACGCCGGTGCGGATGTCCACCCCGGCCTCGCGGTGCTTGCGTTCGTAGTAGGCCGACAGCTCGGCGGCGGTGACCCGCTGCAGCACCCGCGGCAGAGCTTCCAGCACGGTGACCTGCAGGCCCTGGGCGACGGCGGCGGCCGCCACCTCCAGGCCGATGTAGCCGCCGCCGACGATGGTCAGGCGCTTGCCGGGTGCCATCTGCGCGCGGATCAGCTCGACGTCGTCCAGGGTGCGCAGATAGTGGAAGTTGGCGCAGCGCTCGGCCGCCGCGGCATTAGGCACGGCCAGCGGGCGCGGGCGGCCGCCGGTGGCGATGGCCAGCTTGTCGTAGGTCAGCTGCTTGCCGTCGGCCAGCTCCAGGCGCTTGTTGGCGCGGTCGATGCGCACCACCCGCACATTGCCGAAGAACTCCACGTTGGCCTTGTCGTAGGCCAGCTGCGGGCGGATCGACAGGCTGGTCTTCTCCACGCTGCCGGCCAGGTAGGCCTTGGACAGGGGCGGGCGATGGTAGGGCAGGTGCGCCTCCTCGCCGAGCAGCAGGATGCGGCCCTCCCAGCCCTCGTTGCGCAGGGCGATGGCCAGTTCGCCGCCGGCATGGCCGGCGCCGATGATGATGGCGGTGGAGGAAGCAGCGTCTGTCATGGTGGCCTCGGGCGTCGGGAAAAACTGGCGGCTAGTGTATGCATCCAGGCGGGCCAAGTCCCGGCCGAAGATGCCAATCGTCATGCCGTCGCCGCAATGCCGCCGGGGGCCGGCGTTCGTCCTCGCGGGCTGTCGATGGCGGGCTTCCCTGTTGACCCGCGCCAGGCTTTTCTATAGTTGAAGCAAACCAGCCGAAGTCGGACTGCGGTATCGATGAATATTTCTACGGACAGCGGAGGAAGTTTGCGCCGTTGGTGGCAGAGGCCGACGATCCTGTCGCTGGCCCGGATCTTCGTCGTTCTGGTCTGCGTATCGCTGGTGGCGACCGATGGCTGGCTGATCTGGAAGGCCCGCCAGGTGCAGTTGCGCGATGCCGAGATCGAGACCTCGAACCTGGCGGCGGCGCTGGCGCGGCAGGCCGGCGACACCCTGAAGAAGGCCGACATCGTGCTGCTCGACCTGGTCGAGCGCCTGCAGGTGGACGGCACCCGGCACGGGCAACTGCAGCGTCTGCAGGGGCTGATGCGCCAGCAGGTGCAGCAGCAGGTCGAGCTGCACGGCCTGTTCGCCTACGACCGGGACGGCAACTGGCTGGCCAACTCGTTCGGCGAGATCCCGCCCGGCGCCAACAACGCCGACCGCGAATACTTCATCTACCACCGCGAGCACCCGGACGACCACGGCGCCCACGTCGGCGTGCCGGTGCGCAGCCGCACCACCGGCGACTGGATAATCCCGCTGTCGCGGCGGGTCGAGGACGACCAGGGCAATTTCCTCGGCGTGGCGCTGGCGACCATCTCCATCGACTTCTTCCGCCGCTTCTACGGCACCTTCGACATCCGCGAGAGCGGCTCCATCAACCTGGCGCTGAACAACGGCACCGTGCTGATCCGCGTGCCCTACACCGACGCCTCCATCGGCTCCAGCCTGGCCCATGGCCCGATCTTCAGCCAACTGCTGCCGCACAGTCCGTCCGGCACCTCGGTGTTCCCGTCGATCGTCGACGGCGTACGGCGGGTGTACAGCTACCGGCAGCTGGAGGAATACCCGCTGGTGGTGGTGGCAGCACTGGCCGAGCGCGACATCCTGGCGGACTGGCGCGAGGACACCAACCGCCAGCTGTTCGTGGTGATCCTGCTGGCCAGCCTGCTGGCGCTGTTCGGCTTCTACCTGCTGTACCTGATCAAGCAGAGCCAGAAGGCCGAGGTGGAGCTGATGGCCACGCGCGACGCGCTGCGCAGCTTCAACAAGCGCCTGGAACAGCAGGCGCTGGAGGACGAACTGACCCGCCTGGCCAACCGGCGCCGCTTCCTGCGCGCCCTCAGCGAGGAGTTCGCCCGCGCCGTGCGCAGCCGCAAGCCGCTGGCCCTGGTGCTGTTCGACGTGGACTACTTCAAGCAGTACAACGACCTCTACGGCCACGTCGTCGGCGACGAATGCCTGCGCCAGGTGGCCGAAGTGATCCGTGGCGGCCAGCGGCGCCCCGCCGACCTGGCCGCCCGCTACGGTGGCGAGGAGTTCTGCCTGCTGCTGCCGGAAACCGACGCCCAGGGCGCGCTGCAGGTGGCGGAGAAGATCCGCCTGGCGCTGGGGGACCGGGCCCTGGAGCACGCCGGCTCGCCCTGGAGGTGCGTCAGCATGAGCGCCGGCGTGGCCGTCTGCCAGCCGTCCCCGGACGAACCCGACGACGGCGGCCCCGAGCGGCTGATCCAGGGTGCCGACAGGGCGCTCTATGCGGCCAAGGCGGCTGGCCGCGACCGCGTGGTGCTGCACGACGACAAGGTCGATCAGCCGATCGGCTGAGCCATTGGCGCCGGTGAGCGATTACTCCGCCAGCGCCGCCTTCGCCGCCGCCCGGGCGTGCAGCAGGGTGGTGTCGAACAGCGGCACGCGGGCGTCCGCGTCGCCCACCAGCAGGCCGATCTCGGTGCAGCCGAGGATCACCGCTTCGGCGCCCCGCTCAACCAGGCGCTCGATCACCTGGCGGTAGGCCTGGCGCGATGCCTCGCGCACCTGGCCCAGGCACAGTTCGTCGTAGATCACCCGGTGCACCAGGTCGCGGTCCGCCTCGTCGGGCACCAGCACCTCGATGCTGTGGTGGTTCTCCAGGCGCTCGCGGTAGAACGGCTGCTCCATGGTGAAGCGGGTGCCGAGCAGGCCGACCCGGCGCAGGCCCGCGTCGCGGATCGCTGCGGCAGTCGGGTCGGCGATGTGCAGCAGGGGGATGGCCACGGCCCGCTCGATGCCGTCGGCCACCTTGTGCATGGTGTTGGTGCAGAGCACCAGGAAGTCCGCGCCGGCCCGTTCCAGCGCCGCCGCCGCCTCGCCCAGCAGCGCGCCGGCGCGGTCCCACTCGCCGCTGCGCTGCAGTTGCTCGATCTCGTGGAAATCCACGCTGTACAGCACCAGGCGCGCCGAATGCAGGCCGCCCAGCTCGGCCTTCACCGCTTCGTTGCCATAGCGGTAGTAGGGCAGGGTGGATTCCCAGCTCATGCCGCCGATCAGGCCCATGGTCTTCATCGCTGTCTCCTCGTGGGTCGAGCCGCCATGGTGCGTCGGCGCGGCTGCGCCGGGCAGCTACAGTGGGCGACGAATCCGGGCCTACAGTCCCTGGACGGACGGGCGGCATTTTTCTCCCGCCTGAGGAATAATGCGCGGCTTTCCCGTCAGGCTCCCAGCATGTCCCGGCCACCCCTGCACGTTCGCCCCAGCTACCTGCACCTGCCGCCGGGCGACTGGCCGACCGTGCTCGACTGCCTGTGCGCGCGCTTCCCGCGGATACCCCGGCAGACCTGGGAGGCGCGCATGGCGCGCGGCCTGGTGCTGGACGACCGGGACAATCCGCTGGACGCCACGACGCCGTACCGCGAAGCCATGCGCGTGCGCTACTTCCGCGAGATCGACAACGAGCGCCGGATACCCTTCGAGGCCCAGGTGCTGCACCAGGACCGGCACCTGCTGGTGGCGGACAAGCCGCACTTCCTGCCGGTGATGCCGGCCGGCGACTACGCCGAGGAAACCCTGCTCACCCGCCTGGTCCGCGACACCGGCAATCCGCACCTGGCGCCGCTGCACCGCATCGACCGGCACACCGCCGGGCTGGTGCTGTTCTCAGCCGACCCGGCCAGCCGCGGCGCCTACCAGGCGCTGTTCCGCGAGAAACGCATCGACAAGCGCTACCAGGCCATCGCCCCGGCATTGCCGCAGCACGAATTCCCGCTGCGCCGGCACAGCCGCCTGGAGAAGGGTGAGCCGTTCTTCCGCATGCGCGAGGTGGCGGGCGAGCCGAACAGCGAGACCCTGCTGGAAGTGCTGGAGCGGCGCGACGATCTGTGGCGCTACCGGCTGTTCCCGGTCACCGGCAAGCAGCACCAGCTGCGCGTGCACATGGCGGCCCTGGGCGCGCCGATCCTCAACGACACCTTCTACCCCGAACTCGTCGACGAGAAGGGCGTGGACGACTTCGCGCGGCCGCTCAAGCTGCTCGCCCACAGCCTGGCCTTCACCGACCCGCTGAGCGGCGAGCCGCGCCGCTTCGAGAGCCGCATCGAGCTGGAGTGGTAGTCAGCCCGCGCGCAGCCGCGCCAGGTCGCGCACCGGCGGTTCGCCGAACAGGCGGCTGTATTCGCGGCTGAACTGGGACGGGCTCTCGTAGCCGACCTTGTAGCCGGCGCTGGACACGTCCAGGTTCTCGCACAGCATCAGCCGCCGCGCTTCCTGCAGGCGCAGCTGCTTCTGGTACTGCAGCGGGCTCATGGCGGTGACCGCCTTGAAGCGGTGGTGCAGGGTGGAGGTGCTGAGGTTGGCGACCCGGGCCAGTTCGTCGATGCGCAGCGGCTCGTCGAAGTGGCGGTTCAGCCATTCGATGGCGCGGTTGACCCGGTGCGCCTGGCTGTCGGCGGTGGCGATGTCGCGCAGCAGCTGGCCCTGGGGGCTCTGCAGCAGGCGGTAGAGGATTTCCCGCTGCACCAGCGGGGCGAGCATGGCGATGTCGCGCGGGGTTTCCAGCAGGCGCAGCAGACGCAGCACGGCGTCCAGCAGCGGGGCGTCGATGGGGTCGACGTGCAGGCCGCGGCCACCGCTGCGGTTGGGTACCCCGAGCGGGCCGGCGGAGGCCAGCAGGCTGCCCAGCTCGCCGGGGGCGATGTCCAGGCGCAGGCTGAGGTAGGGCGCGTCCGGCGAGGCCAGGGTGACCTCGCCCTTGACAGGCAGGGTGACCGAGGTCACCAGGTAGTGCAGCGGGTCGTAGCAGTAGACCTCGTCTTCCAGGCGCACCTTCTTCTGGCCCTGGGCCATGATGCACAGGGCCGGGCGGTACAGGGTGTGGGTGATGGGCGAGGGCTCGGCGGCGCGGAACAGCGCCAGGTTGGGCACGGCCGTCTCGACGACGCCGTCCGCGGGGCAGAACTGGGCAATCAGCCTGGCCAGTTCCTGGCGCTGGGTTTCCACATGGGGCTCGGTAACGGGTGCTGGCATGGCGGGTCTCCGGTTGCCCGCAGCTTAATCCGCGCAGCGGGGGAAATCCTGCCCCAGCGGCGATATCGGCAGGAATGGGCAAGGCGCCTGCAGTTTTGTGCAGATCGCCTCAGTAGGCGAATGCGCCATGCAGCCGTTGGTAGCGTCCGTCTCCCTTCAGGCGCTCCAGCGCGTCGCGCCAGCGTTGCACGTCCTCCGCCGAGGTCTGCCGCGACAGGGCGATGTAGCCCCTGTCCTGGCCCAGCGACACCGCGCTCGGCGTCACCTCGTCGGCGTTCACCCCGGCGTCCGCCAGCTTGCTCGCCAGGTCGCTGTCGGCGGAGGCCACCAGCCGCACGCGGCCGGCGGCGAGCATGCGGAAGCAGCCGGCATAGGAATTGGCGCGGCGCAGCCGGGTGAAGCCCCGCTCGCCGAGCAGGCGGTCGTGCGAGCTGCCGTTGAGCACGCACACCGTCAGCCCCGCGGCGTCGCCGATCTCGCGGATGCCGGTCGGCTGCGCCTTCAGTTCGTACAGGTAGTCGGTCTCTTCCAGGGTGGGGCCGACCCAGTGCACCAGGTGTTCGCGATCCGGCGCGCGGCTGAGGTTGAACAGCACCACGCGGGGGCGCGACTGCACCAGCAGGAGGCCGCGCGCCAGTGGCACCTCGACCATCTCGTCGGGCAATCCCACTTCCTTCAGCAGCTCGCGCACCAGCTCGACGTGGAAGGCGCGCTTGCCGGCGTGGGGAATGCCGTGCAGGGTGCCGTCGACGGCGTGGG
This sequence comes from Pseudomonas sp. GD03875, assembly GCF_029840585.1. Lineage (NCBI taxonomy): Bacteria > Pseudomonadati > Pseudomonadota > Gammaproteobacteria > Pseudomonadales > Pseudomonadaceae > Pseudomonas > Pseudomonas sp. GD03875. The sequence continues at coordinate 51,050 of NZ_JAOCCV010000025.1, forward strand.
CCTGGTTGCCCAGGCTGTGGGTGTAGACCTGCCAGTCCGCCCCGTGTGCCGGGAGCAGGACGAGCATCAACAGGGTGGTCAGCAGGCTTTTCAAGACCGGTCTCGGCGGTTCGGGGATGGCGGCAGGGTGCAGCTTCCGGGCCGCCCGTGCAACCGGTCGGGGGAGTCGGAGCATCGGCAGGATCGGGCAAACGGCGTGCAGTTTCCGGCTAACGCGACCGGCGCTGCGGGCTCCATGCTCTGCAACGTCAAGGGCGCCCGTTCAAGGAGAAGCATGCCATGGCATCGATTGCAGAGAGACGACGCGCCGCCGGGCAGCCGGCCTGGTCATGGCCGGGCGGAGCCGCGGCGGTCACCAGCCTGGCCCGCCTCCAGGCCCGGGACGGTGCCGGCGAGGAACTGGGCCGTTGCCTGCGCGAGCTTCAGGCGCTGGCCCGTGGCGATGCGGCCTGCCTCGGCTGCGAGCTGTTGCGCGAGTCGGCCGGCGACACGTGGCGGCTGAGAGGGTACTGGACGTCCGAGCAGGCGCTGGAAGCCCATCTGCGGCTGCCGCACCTGCAGTTGCTCGGCCGACTGGTGAGCGACGGCCTGGTCCGGCACATGGAGATGCGGGTGGAGCGCTACTCCACCGCGCTGGCGTCGTAGCGGTAGGAGCCGCTGTCCAGGTCCAGTTCGATGCGGACGTTCCACTGGCTCTGGTCGTGGCCGTTCTCGACCTGCCCCTCGATCCGCAGCTGCGAGCCGCCATCGCTGGAACAGGTGAGGCGGGAGAAGCTCAGCTCGGCGTGGTCGTTGTTGACCTCGGCGAAGCCGTAGCCCCGCTCGACTTGCCAGGTTTCGCCGGCGTGGTCGGGGGTGACGCGGTCGACGAAGATCAGGTCCTGGGCGTACATCGTGAAGCGCAGCAGGCGCAGTTCGTTGACCCGCTCGCCCTGTTCCCAGGTGCCGCATTCGACCACTTGGCGCAGGTTGGCGAAGCGCTCGCGGGCCTCGTCGTAGCCGACTTCCCGGCCCAGGGCCATGGCCTGGCCGGCGATGCAGAGGCCGAGCAGGCCGCAGAGCAGGGCGCGCATCAGCCGCAGCTCAGGCGGATGATGGTGTCGTCCTCGTCGATGTCGATGTTCAGGCGCCGCGGGTTGTACTCCAGGGTGACCGCCTGGTTGGGCGCGGTCACGCGCAGGTGCTCGGCGCCGGATTCCACGCGGGCCTCCTCGGCCATCTCGGTGGTGATGCGCTTGTCCACCAGGTGCTGCACCGCCTCCGCGTCGCAGCGGCCGTCGCCCTTGGCGGCGGCCGGCCCGTCCTGGTCCGGGGAGGAGGCGCAGCCGGCCAGCAGGCCGGCGAGGAGCAGGGCGGGGAGGGGATGGATGCGGGGCATGGCGGACGTCCTTGGCAGCTGAAACAGGCCCCCACCGTGCCACCGTCGGCCCGCCCAGGCAACCGCCCCGGTCACAATACGCGATACACCTGCCCGGTCTGCCGGCCCTCGGCGCTCTTGGCGTAGGCCAGCGCCACGGTGGCCGCCGGCACCGCCCTGAAGCCACGGAAGTAGGCGCCGTAGGCGGGCAGCGACTCTTCCAGCACGGTCGGGCTCACGCTGTTGATGCGCAGGCCGCGCGGCAGCTCGATGGCGGCCCCGCGGACGAAGCCGTCGACCGCCGCGTTGGCCATGCTCAGGGCGCTGCCGTGGCGGATCGGGTCCTCGCTGAGCACGCCGGAGGTGAGGGTGAAGGAGGCGCCGTCGTTGGCGAACTCGCGGCCGATCAGTACCAGGTTGACCTGGCCCATCAGCTTGTCGTCCAGGCCGACGGCGAACTCCTTGGCGGTCAGTTCCTCCAGCGGGCCGAAGTGGCCGTTGCCGGCGGCGCTGATCAGCGCGTCGAAGCGGCCGGTGCGCTCGAACAGGCGGCGGATGGAGTCGGGGTCGGTGATGTCGACCTGCAGCTCGCCGCTGGTGCGGCCGACGCGGATGATCTGGTGGCGGTCCTTCAGCTCGTGGTCGATGGCGCGGCCGATGGTGCCGCTGGCGCCGATGAGGATGATCTTCATGGTGAAACTCCCGTGTGGGTGGATGACGGGGACCAGCTTAGGCGAGGTTCTGTTGCCAATAATCCAGGCAATGTGAAACCTTTGGTTCTCAAAAGGAAACAATGAGAGCCCACCATGAGCGATCTGGAAGACCTGGCCGCCTTCGCCCTGCTGATGGAGGCCGGCAGCTTCACCGCCGCCGCCGAGCGCCTGGGCTGCAGCAAGGGCCAGCTGTCCAAGCGCATCAGCGCCCTGGAGCGCGGCCTCGGCAGCCAGTTGCTGCACCGCACCACCCGGCGCCTGCACCTGACCGCCGCCGGCGCCGCGCTGCTGCCCGAGGCGCAGGCGCTGCAGGCCCAGGCCCAGCGCGCGCGCCAGGTGGTGCGCGGCCTGCAGGAAGAGGTCAGCGGAACGGTGCGGCTGACCGTGCCGGTGTCCCTCGGCGAGACCTTCTTCGACGGGCTGCTGCTGGACTTCGCCAGCCGCCACCCGCAGGTGCGGGTCGAACTGGACCTGGCCAACGCCTATCGCGACCTGCTGGCCGAGGGCTTCGACCTGGCCATCCGCTCCAGCCAGCAGCCGGACGAGCGCCTGGTGGCCCGGCCGCTGTTCGCCCTGCAGGAGATCACCTGCGCGGCGCCGGCCTATCTGGCGCGCCAGCCGGTGCCGCGCACGCCGGCCGAGCTGGCCGCGCACAACTGCCTGCTCAACACTCACTACAGCGGCTTCGAGGAGTGGCTGTACCACCGCCAGCACCAGCTGGAGCGGGTGCGGGTGTCCGGCCAGCTGGCCAGCAACCACTACAGCCTGCTGAAGAAGGCGGCGCTGAGCGGCGCCGGGGTGGCCCGCCTGCCGTCCTACATGATCCAGGAGGAACTGGCCGACGGCCGCCTGGTCTGGCTGCTGCGCGACTACCAGACGCGCAGCACGCCGGTGTTCCTCGTCCATCCCTGGCAGGGCGGCCTGCCGCGCCGCACGCGGGCGCTGGCCGACTACCTGCTGGGCTGGTTCGAGCGCAGTCGCCAGGCCCTGGATGGCCTGCGCTAGGTGTTGTACGAAAAGTGCCTGCGCTCGGCGATGCGTTGTTAAAAATCGGTTCGGAATGCTCATGTACCACTCGTACACTCCGCTTCCTCACCGGTTTTTTGCCTAGCATCACCTTCGCTCGGCCGACTTTTCGTACAACCCCCTGGCCTCCCGACCGATGCAACCAGATGAAACACTCCCCGGCGGATCGGGTTTGCTCCGGCCGGGCGGGTGTAGTAAGACTGGGCACAGCGATTCATCCGGACCGGGATCGTCCCGGTCCGTTTTCGGTTGTGCGGCATGGTGGGGGAGCGCGTCGACGGCGACGCGCGATACCGGGCAGGCAGCCACAGAGGAGACGCTTCGCCCGCCCGGACCTTGCAGCCGCCGACCTCAGGAAAGCGAGGAAGCCCTATGCAAGTTCAAGTTCACACGAACCAGATCGAAGGTAGCGCCAGGCTTCAGGAATGGGTCAGCGCCGAGATGGCGGACCGGCTGGAACACTTCGACGAGATGCTGACCCGGGTGGTCGTGCACATCAGCGACGAGAACGCGCAGAAATCCGGCAGCGACGACAAGCGCTGCCAGATCGAGGCCCGGCTGAAGGGTCACCAGCCCCTCTCCGTGAGCCACAAGGCCGACGCCGTGGGGGCGGCCATCGACGGCGCTGCCGAGAAGATGCGCCACGCCCTGGAACACCTGGCCGGCCGCCTGGAGGCCAGGGGCGTTTCCACCGGCCGCATCGCCGAGACCGCCGAGACGGAATCCACCGATTCGCTGCTGGAGGAGGAATTCTTCACCCGGCAGCGTGATCTGGAGCGTGGCTGACCGCCACGCTCAGGCAACCGCCCCTCACGGGGCGGTTGTCGTTTCAGGGGGCGTCGCGGATTGTTTAGTCGGCGCTGAACTGAGTGTGTAGAAAATCCGATTTAACCGCGGCTCGCGGCCATGCGAGTCTCACCGCCATGAGCTTGTCCCGCCTCCATTCCCGTCGTTGCCTCCGCCCGCGCCTGCTCAGGGCCGTCGGCGCCGACGTGCTGCTCCCCGAGATCCTGGCCTTCTGGGCGCTCTGGCACTGTCGCCACGCCCGGCCACCGGATGCCCGCCCCGCTATCGTCTGAACAACGCGACCGCGCCATGCACGCGGCTGCCACCTGACTTCTTGTCTGCCGTCATTCCAGACAGAGCGCCCCTGGCGCAAAGCGAGGCTCCATGCGATTCGCCCCCGTCGAGGAGGCCCAGGCCTTCCTCGAAGCCAACCCCGATATCGAACTGTTCGAACTCTTTGTCCTCGACGCCAACGGCGTGCCGCGCGGCAAGCTGCTGCACCGCGAGGAGCTGCCGGCGCTGTACGAGAGCGGCCGGCCGCTGCCCAGCACCATGCTCGGCCTGACCCTGCATGGCGAGGACGTGGAAGACTCCGGCCTGGTCTGGGAGGTGGGCGACATCGACTGCCGCGCCTACCCGCTGTCCGGCAGCCTGCAGCGCATGCCCTGGCGGCGCATCCCCACCGCCGCGGTACAGGTCAGCCTGCACCCCACCGAGGGCATGCCGGCCACGGTCGCCGACCCGCGCCACCTGCTGGTGCGGGTGATCGACGGGTTGAAGGCCGACGGCTACCACCCGGTGATGGCCTGCGAGCTGGAGTTCTACCTGCTCGACCAGCAGCGCGATGCCCAGGGCCGCCCGCAGCCGGCACTGGACGCCGACGGTGGCCGCCCGCGCAGCACCCAGGTGTACGGCCTGCGCGAGCTGGAGCAGATCGAACCATTCCTCGCCGACCTCTACGCCGCCTGCAAGGCCCAGGGCATCCCGGCACGCACGGCGATCTCGGAATACGCGCCGGGCCAGGTGGAGATCACCCTGGAGCACGGCGACGCGCTGCAGGCCATGGATCAGGCCGTGCGCTACAAGCGCCTGGTCAAGGGCGTGGCGCACCGGCACGGGATGCAGGCCTGCTTCATGGCCAAGCCGTTCGATCACTTGGCCGGCACCGGCATGCACATGCACGTGAGCCTGGCGGATGGGCAGGGCGACAACCTGTTCGCCAGCGAGGCGAAGGAGGGCAGCCCGCTGCTGCGCCAGGCGGTCGGCGGCATGCTCGCCAGCCTGCTCGACTCGCTGCTGCTGTTCTGCCCCAACGCCAACTCCTACCGGCGCTTCCAGGCCAACAGCTACGCGCCGCTGGCGCCGACCTGGGGCGTGGACAACCGCACCGTGTCGCTGCGTGTGCCGGGCGGCCCGGCGCCGACCCGGCACGTCGAGCACCGTATCTGCGGCGCCGACGCCAACCCCTACCTGGCCGCCGCAGCCATCCTCGCCGGCATCCACCGCGGCATCCGCGAGCGCCTCGACCCTGGCGCGCCGGTGGAGGGCAACGGCTACGCCCAGGCCACCGAACACCTGCCCACCGACTGGCTGGCCTCGCTGCGCGCCCTGGAGCGCTCCGACTGGGCGCGCGAGGCCTTCGGCGCCGAGTTCCTGAGCGTCTACCTGGCGGTGAAACGCGCCGAATACCGCCAGTTCATGGGCGAGGTGGGCGAGCAAGACTGGCGCTGGTACCTGACCAACGCCTGACGAATAGAAGCTTCGCGGCCGAGGCCGCTCCCACAAGGTGTGTCCGATGTGGGAGCGGCCTTGGCCGCAAAGCACCCGGATTCATCGGTGCGCGTAGCGCACCCTACGGCGGCGACCGCCACAAGGATTCTGCAATGAATGCCATCAACCAACCCGTCAGAGCGGCCGCCGAACGTGCACCGTCCTACTATTCGGCATCCCTCAACGTCGAGACCGACTACCCGACCCTGCAGGGCCAGGTCAGCGTCGACGTCGCCATCATCGGCGGCGGCTTCACCGGCGTCGCCACCGCCGTGGAACTGGCCGAGCGCGGCCTCAAGGTAGCCATCGTCGAGACCCACAAGATCGGCTGGGGCGCTACCGGGCGCAACGGCGGCCAGGTCACCGGCAGCCTGTCCGGCGATGAGGCCATGCGCAAGCAGATGCGCGACCGCCTCGGCGCGGAAGTGGACGACTTCATCTGGCACCTGCGCTGGCGCGGCCACGAGATCATCAAGAGCCGGGTGGAGAAGTACGGCATCCGCTGCGACCTCAAGCACGGCCACCTGCACGCGGCGATGAAGCCCAGCCACATGGACGAGCTGCGCGGCGCCTACGAGGAAGCGGTGCGCCGCGGCATGGGCGACGAGGTGACCCTGCTCGACGCCGCCGGGGTGCGCGAGCACCTGGCCAGCGACCTGTACCTGGGCGCGGTGAAGAACACCCGCAACATGCACCTGCACCCGCTCAACCTGTGCATCGGCGAGGCCAAGGCGGCCGAGAGCCTCGGCGCGCTGATCTTCGAGCATTCCGATGTGCTCGACATCGTCCACGGCGCGCGGCCGGCGGTGGTCACCGCCCACGGCCGCATCGACGCGGCGCAGGTGCTGCTGGCCGGCGACGTGTACCACAAGCTGGAGCGCAAGCAGCTCAAGGGCATGATCTTCCCGGCCATGGGCGGCATCGTCACCACCGAGCCGCTGGGCGAACGGGCGAAGCAGATAAACCCGCAGGACCTGGCCGTGTACGACTGCCGCTTCGTGCTCGACTACTACCGCATGACTGCCGACGGCCGTCTGCTGTTCGGCGGTGGTGCCAACTACTCCGGGCGTGACTCGCGCGACATCGCCGGCGAGCTGCGCCCGTGCATCGAGCGCACCTTCCCCCAGCTCAAGGGCGTGAAGATCGACTTCCAGTGGAGCTGCGCCATGGGCATCGTGATGAACCGCATCCCGCAGCTGGGCAAGCTCTCGCCGAACGTCTGGTACTGCCAGGGCTACTCGGGCCACGGCGTCGCCACCACCCACATCATGGGCGAGATCATGGCCAATGCCCTGACCGGCACCTTGGGCCACTACGACACCTTCGCCGCCTGCAAGCACATCAAGGTGCCGCTGGGCGACGTGTTCGGCAACCCGATGCTGGCCGCCGGCATGTGGTACTACCAGATGCTGGAGAAGCTGCGCTAGGGCGCTGAGAAACTTCTTCCTTGTAACGCCCGCGCAGGCGTGAGTCCGGGTGCCTCTGGCTTCCCGCCTGCGCGGGAATGACGATTGTTTCGGTGAGTCCCTGGACGCCGGCCGTGAACCCGGCCGGCGCCCGCGTTGTCTGCACAGAGCCTGTACAGAGGGCGCGACGAGCGATCCGGGAGCGCGGCGATGCATCGATCACTACTTTGCCTGGGCTGTGGCCTGCTGGTGCTGGCCGGCTGCAGCAAGGACCAGGACGACGGCCCCTTCCAGGCGCCGGGGGCCAACTACGACCTGTCGCACTGGAAGCTCACCCTGCCGGACGCCAAGGCCAGCGAGGTGCCCAGTGCGGAGCTGCGCGCCGGCTACGCCTCGCGCTACTTCCACCTGGCCGACAACGGCGCCATGGTGTTCATGGCCCCCGCCGGCGCCGGCAGCACCAGGAACTCCGACTACCCGCGCGCGGAACTGCGCGAGCTGCTCGACCCTGCCGACGACAACCGCAACTGGAACGGCGACGGCCACCACCGGCTCAGCGCCAGCGCGCGGGTGCTGCGCGCGCCGAGCACGCAGAAGATCATCGTCGGCCAGGTCCACGGTTTCGATGCGCGCCCGCTGGTCAAGCTGCAGTGGGAGAAGGGCCGGCTCAAGGCGCTGATCAAGCGCCACCCGAAGGGCAGCAACGAGGACATCCGCCACGTCTTCGCCACCCCGGTGGACAACGACCTGTTCTCCTACAGCATCGAGGTGCGCGACGGCGTGCTGGCGGTGGAGGTCAACGGCGAGCGCATCGACCACGACTTCTACGCGGCGGACCCGGCCTGGCGCCAGGTGGGCTTCTACTTCAAGGCCGGCGCCTACGTGCAGGACGACGAGGGCGACGGTGACGACGATGTGGGCGAAGTGCAGTTCACCCAGTTGAGCGTGCGCCACGACTAGCCCGGACGTATCCTATGCGCCCGTCTCGACCGCCCAGGACCGCCCCATGAAAGCCCAGCTCCTCGAACTCGTCACCCTGATCAGCTCCGGCTGCATGACCGACGAGGAGATCGCCCGCATCGCCGACGAGGCGGCCCAGGCCTACGCCGACCCGGCCGCCTTCCTCGCTGCCAATCCGGACGTCAACTACGACGACGATTTCCCCATCCCGCTGGGCGAGTGGGTGGTGGTCGGCAGCCTGCCCGAGACCGTACTGTTCCAGGCCGATTCCTATGATGAACTGCTGCAGCAGATCATCGACTCCTTCGGCCCGCAGGTGAGCTTCAACATCAAGCCCAAGCAGTTGCAGAAGGTCGAGCCGCTCAAGGCGCTCAACCGTATCCAGGTGCAGCTCTCGGCGCTGTACAAGGAGAAGGGCGGCTACGTGCTGGTGGACCTCAGCGAGCCGCTGGACGACGAGCTGCAGTGCGTGCTGGTCTACACCAGCGACCTGCCGCGGGTGCTGGAGCTGGCGGTCGATGTCGGTATCTACGCGGCACCGGCCTATGAGGCGCTGAAGGCCGCCCAGGACGAGTGAACTGCGCGCCACACCGTATCGTGCTACGCATGAAAAAAGCGATGTCCCCGTCAGATGTTGTAGTGCCTTGAGCTCTTCTGGGTTCCCGCCTGCGCGGGAATGACGAGATAGGGTGGAAGTTTCTTCCGAAACCGTCATCCCCGCGCAGGCGGGGAACCAGGGGCAGGCAGGGTGCAGCGTTGCGATGGCGGAGCTTGACCGCGCAACACGTAACGGGGACATAACCATGAAAAAGGCCGCTTCCCTATCGAGGAAGCGGCCTTTTTTCAGCGGGGGACTATCAGGTCAGCACGGCGATCAGAATGATCAGCGGGATCGGTACACCGAGGAACCACAGCAGAAGTGAGCGCATGTCTGTTCTCCTTGTTATCAGCGAAGCGGGGCGGTAGTGGTGCGGTAGTCGCTGACGACCACCACCACTGCGTCACGGCTGCGACCACCGAAGGTGGCGGCGAAACTGCCGACGAAGGCGCCGATCAACAGCGCGACGAACATCCACAAGGTGGCGTGCGCGGCCGCCTTGCGGGCTTCATCGGCGGCCTGTTTGGCCTGCACCACGCTCTCGCGGGCCTGGGCATAGACCTCGTCGACACGGGCCTGGGCCTCGGTGGGTGAGAGGTTGGTGCGTTGCGATACCAGCTGTATGAGGTAGGCGCGGTCGGCCGCGGAGAGTTCGCCGTCGTTGTCCAGGCTGCGCGCCAGGATGCGCGCGACCACGCCATGAGCGGCATCATCCGCGCTGGGCGCCGGGCGATCATCACGGAACAGGCCGTCAATGTAGTAGCCGTATTCTTCTTCGGCTCCGGCCAGGGCCGCTGGTGCCGCGCCGGATGCGACCTGTGCGCTGGCCTGTACGCCGGCACCGACGATGCCGCTCACCGAGCCCACCAGCACGGTCGCGGTGAGCAGGGTCGCCACGGCCCACGCCAGGAAGCCGTGCGCGGTGTCGCGGAAAAACACCTCGTCACCATGCAGCGTGGTCCACCTCACGCGCAGGCGGCCGGCGAGGTAGCCGCCCATTCCCGCCGCGATGATCTGGGTCAGGGCGAGCCAGATGATCGTGGAGATGCCCAAGCCTTCGGCGCTGATACCCTCGTTGTTCCAGGGCGAGACCGCACTGAAGCCAAGGCCGAAGCCGAGCAGGATGAGAATGAGCGACAACGCCGCCGCGGCGATGGCGCCGGCGAAGATCGCGGCCCAGGAAACACCAGAGGTGCTGGCGGATTCATCCAGGGCAGTTGCAGCAAGATCGGGTGTGGTGATCATTTTTTTATCCTTACTTGGACGGAAAAACCCACTGCGGGGACGGCACATCGCCGGCTCCTATGGGTTAGTGAGAGCGTCAGTCGGTAAGGTTCAGGTTCTTGTTGCGGGGCTGGGCCGCGGGGGACGTCGATATCGGCGCAAAGCCGGCGGCGCCTGATAGGCCGGGGCGCGTGGGAGGGCTCGCCGAAGGCGCTTGCCCCCTCGGCGAGCCGCTGGACGAGCCTTGTCGACACCCGCGCCAGCCAGGCCTGCGAGGCGTCGAAGGTCTGGCTGTTGTTACCTGGGCGGGAACGGCTAGAGGCTGAAGCCGCCGTCGATGGGGATGATGGTGCCGGTCATGTAGGCGCCGGCCGCGCTGCACAGGCTGATGGCGAGGGCGGACATTTCCTCCTCACGGCCCCAGCGGCGCATCGGGATGTGGGCCACGTCCTCGGCCATGGCCGCCTCGTCGCCGGCGATGTGCCGGGTCATCTTGCTCGGGAAACGCCCGGGGGCGATCACGTTGACGTTGATGTGCTCGCCCACCAGTTCCCGGGCCAGCAGGCGTGACAGTTGATGCAGCGCCGCCTTGCTCGGGCCGTAGGCGTAGGCCTGTTCGCCGAACGAGCTGATGCCGGCCACCGAGCCGATGTTGATCACCCGCGCCGGGCTGGCCTCGCTGCCGGCCTTGCGCAGCAGTGGCAGCAACTGCTGGATGCAACTGAAAACGGCGGTGACGTTGAGCTGCATGACCTTCTCCCAGCCTTTGACCGGGTAGCTCTCCAGCGGCGCGCCCCAGGTGGTGCCGGCATTGTTGACCAGGATGTCGAGGCGTTCGACGCGGCCGCTCAGTTCTTCGGCCAGGGCGCGGGCGCCTTCCTCGCCGGACAGGTCGGCGGCCAGGCCGATGCACTCGCCGTAGGCCGACAGTTCCTCGGCCACCTGGCGGCAGGCGTCGCCGTCGCGGGCGCAGATGAACACCCGGGCGCCGGCCTCGAGCAGGCCCTGGGCGATCATCCGGCCGATGCCGCGGCTGCCGCCGGTGACCAGGGCGGTGCGGCCCTGCAGGCTGAAATAGGGATGCATGGAAACTCCTCGGGGCAATGGGAACGAGCCCATACCCTAATCGAGGCGGCCGGCGGATGTGGTGCTTATAGCCGGCGCAAATGCCGGGGCATCAGCGCTTGCCCTGGCGCAGCGGCTCCAGCAATGGCTTCAGGCCGTTGTGGTCGATCTCCTGCATCAGCGCCAGCAGGCGGCCGATCTCGCCCTTGGGGAAGCCCTCGCGGGCGAACCAGTTCAGGTAGTTGCCCGGCAGGTCGGCGATCAGCCTGCCCTGATACTTGCCGAAGGGCATGGTGCGGGTGACCAGCAGGAGGAGGTCTTCGGGATTCATGGCGGTATCGGTGGTGCGGAAGATGCGCGCAGGATAACCCGACTGGCGCACTGTACGGCCACAGTCGTCGCCAGCTGTATGCCCGTGGCGCGGGCGCGGCGCGCTTTAATCGCCGTTTCCCTGTTGTCGCGGAGTGCTCCGATGTCGCCCAAGGACCTGCTGCTGGCGCTGGTGGTGATCGTCGCCTGGGGCCTCAACTTCGTGGTGATCCGCGTCGGCCTCGACGGCCTGCCGCCGATGCTGCTCGGCGCCCTGCGCTTCGTCCTGGCGGCGCTGCCGGTGTTCTTGGTGCGCCGTCCGGACCTGCCCTGGCGCTGGCTGATCGCCTACGGCGCGACCATCTCCCTGGGCCAGTTCGTGTTCCTCTTCGAGGCCATGGCCAACGGCATGCCGGCCGGGCTGGCCTCGCTGGTGCTGCAGTCGCAGGCGTTCTTCACCCTGGCCTTCGCCGCCCTGTTCCTCGGCGAGCGGATGCGCGGCGCCAGCGTGCTGGGCCTGCTGATCGCCGGCGGCGGGCTGCTGCTGATCGGCCTGCAGACCGGTCATTCCACCTCGCTGCTGGGCATCGTGCTGACCCTGGTCGCCGCCTCCATGTGGGCGATGGGCAATGTGCTCACCCGCAAGTTCGGCAAGATCAACCTGATGGGCCTGGTGATCTGGGGCAGCCTGATCCCGCCGGTGCCGTTCTTCCTCCTGTCGCTGTGGCTGGAAGGGCCGCAGCGCATCGAGCAGGCCCTGCTCAATATCGGCACCAGCTCGATCCTCGCCCTGCTGTACCTGGCGCTGGTCGCCACGCTGCTCGGCTACGGCCTGTGGAGCCGCCTGCTGTCGCGCTACCCGGCAGGGCAAGTGGCGCCATTCTCGCTGCTGGTGCCGGTGGTGGGCCTGAGTTCATCGGCCTGGCTGCTGGGCGAGCGGCTCAGCACCCTGCAGTGGGTGGGTGCGGGGCTGGTGATGCTCGGTCTGCTGGTCAACGTGTTCGGCGGCCGGCTCTGGCAGCGCCTGCAGGGCGCCCAGGCCGCCTAGCGAGGCGCTCGCCGACGCGGTAGTCTGCTGGCCAATCGGCGAGGAGCGAAGGCGTTGGATTTCAAGGCGAAGATTTCCCTGTGCCGTGCCCGTGAGAAGGGCGCGGTGCCCCGGCCCGGCGACGCGGGCTGGCAGTTCGAGCTGGGCGAGCGGCTGGAGAGCGACCGCGGGCGTATTGTCAACTCGGCGGCGGTGCGCCGCCTGCAGCAGAAGACCCAGGTGTTCCCGCTGGAGCGCAACGCCGCGGTGCGCAGCCGCCTGACCCATTCGCTGGAAGTGCAGCAGGTCGGCCGGCACATCGTCCGCACGCTGTTCCAGAAGCTCGGCCCGCGCGCCGCCGACTATGGCCTGGGCGGCCTGGAGCGGGAGCTGGAAACCCTGGTGGAAATGGCCTGCCTGACCCACGACATCGGCAACCCGCCGTTCGGCCACTTCGGCGAGTTCGCCATCGGCGACTGGTGCGCGCGCCACCTCGACGGGCTGTTCGCCAGGGCGGTGCCGGAGGGCGACGCCGAGCTGCGCTGGCGCATGCTGGCCGACCTCGCCGCCTTCGAGGGCAACGCCCAGGCCATCCGCCTGGTGCACCGCCTGCACGACATGAACCTGACCTACAGCCAGACCGCCTGCATGCTCAAGTACGTGCGCGCGGCCTACCAGCCGCGCCCGGCCGGTTCCTACCTGGCCAAGAAGCCCGGCTACTACCTGAGCGAGGAGGGCTTCGTCGCCGAGCTGTGGCAGGCGCTGGGCATGGCGCCCGGCACGCGCCATCCGCTGGTCTACGTGATGGAGGCGGCGGACGACATCTCCTACTGCCTGGCCGACTTGGAGGACGCGGTGGTCAAGCGGATGCTCGACCTGAAACGGTTGGACGAGCTGCTGCGCGAGACCTTCGCCGAGTCCAGGCCGCTGGACTGCGTGATCGACGAACAGGGGCGCAGCTTCGCGGCGCTGCTTGACGACGCCCGCGAGGCCGCCGAGAGCGAGCCGGTGGACAAGGTCGGCAAGTTCTTCATCCGCCTGCGCGTCAACCTGATCCACCCGCTGGTACGGCATGCCGCCGCCCAGTTCGTCGAGCACATCGAGGCGGTGCATACCGGCACCCTCGACCGCGCCCTGCTGGAGGACGACAGCCCGGCCTGCGCGGTGGTGCAGACCTTCAAGACCGTGGGCGCCCGGCATGTGTACTGCCACCGCGAGGTGGAGACCCTGCACCTGCGCGGCCTGCGCATCCTGCAGGGATTGCTGGACGGCTACGGTACGCTGCTCGGCCTGAGCGGCGAGGATTTCACCGCTGTGCTGGACGGCAAGGGCCGCGCCGACCTGCGCATGCTGGCGCGGCGCCTGCCCACCCACCTGCTGGCCGCGTACCGGGTGGCGGTGGCCGGGCACGAGGGTGGGGACGCCGCGCTGTGGGAGTTCTACCATCGCGCGCGTTTGCTGCTGGACTTCGTCAGCGGCCTGACCGACCAACTGGCCGAGGACGAGCACCGGGTGCTGACCGCCCAGTAGGGTGCGCCGCGCGCACCGCGAGCAGCCAGTTTGCCTGTGGTGCGCACGGCGCACCCTACGGTGTAGCGAAGGGTAAAGCGCCGGACATGAAAAAGCCGGGTCTCTCACGAGCCCGGCTTTTTCGTTGCCGCGTCGATCAGCTGTGGCGGATCAGGTAGTCGAAGGCGGACAGCGAGGCCTTCGAGCCTTCGCCCAGGGCGATGACGATCTGCTTGTACGGCACGGTGGTCACATCGCCGGCGGCGAACACGCCGGGGATGCTGGTCTGGCCCTTGGCATCGACCACGATCTCGCCGAAGCGCGACAGCTCCAGGGTGCCTTTCAGCCACTCGCTGTTGGGCAGCAGGCCGATCTGCACGAAGATGCCTTCCAGCGCCACTTCGTGGACCTGCTCGGTGGCGCGGTCCTTGTAGACCAGGCCGGTGACCTTCTGGCCGTCGCCCTTGACCTCGGTGGTCTGCGCGCTCTTGATCACGGTGACGTTCGGCAGGCTGTACAGCTTGTTCTGCAGCACGGCGTCGGCGCGCAGGGTGTCGGCGAACTCCAGCAGGGTCACATGGGCGACGATGCCGGCCAGGTCGATGGCCGCCTCGACGCCGGAGTTGCCGCCGCCGATCACCGCCACGCGCTTGCCCTTGAACAGCGGGCCGTCGCAGTGCGGGCAGAAGCACACGCCCTTGGCCTTGTATTCCTGCTCGCCGGGCACGCCCATCTCGCGCCAGCGGGCGCCGGTGGAGAGGATCACGGTCTTGGCCTTGAGGCTGCCGCCGTTCTCGAAGCGCACCTCGTGCAGGCCGCCCTCGGTGGCCGGCACCAGTTGGCTGGCGCGCTGCAGGTTCATGATGTCGACCTCGTACTCGCGGACGTGCTCTTCCAGGGCGCGGGCCAGTTTCGGGCCTTCGGTCTCCTTCACCGAGATGAAGTTCTCGATGGCCATGGTGTCCAGCACTTGGCCGCCGAAGCGCTCGGCGGCAACGCCGGTGCGGATGCCCTTGCGCGCGGCGTACACGGCCGCCGCGGCGCCGGCCGGGCCACCGCCGACCACCAGCACGTCGAAGGCTTCCTTGGCGCTCATCTTCTCGGCGTCGCGGCTGGCGGCGCCGGTGTCGATTTTGGCGAGGATTTCCTTCACTTCCATGCGGCCGGAGGCGAATACCTCGCCGTTCAGGTAGACGCTCGGCACGGCCATGACCTGGCGGCGCTCGACTTCTTCCTGGAACAGCGCGCCGTCGATCGACACGTTGCGGATGTTGGGGTTGAGCACGGCCATCAGGTTCAGCGCCTGGACCACGTCCGGGCAGTTCTGGCAGGACAGCGAGAAGTAGGTCTCGAACTCGAAACGGCCTTCGATGGCCTGGACCTGCGCAATGGTCTCGGCGTCCAGCTTGGACGGATGGCCACCGACCTGCAGCAGGGCCAGCACCAGCGAGGTGAACTCGTGGCCCATGGGGATGCCGGCGAAGGTGATGCCGATATCCGCGCCCGGACGGTCCAGGGCGAAGGACGGACGGCGGGCGTCGTTGCCGTCGGTCTTGAGGGTGATCTTGTCGGTCAGGCCGACGATGTCGTTGAGCAGTCCGAGCAGCTCCTGGGATTTCGCGCTGTCATCAAGGGACGCGACGATCTCGAACGGCTGGGTGACCTTCTCGAGGTAGGCCTGCAACTGGGTTTTCAGAGTGGCGTCCAACATGACGGAGTTCCTTCAGTGCGAATTTCGGACAAACAAACGCCCGGGCGGATCGCGCCCGGGCGTTCGGGCACCTTTGAGAAGTCCTGTGGGACTTCTTGAGGCGAAAAATGGGATGTAGAGCGTCGCGAGCGACGGCAGTGCAAGGCGAAATCAGGCGAGGGCGCACAGTTTACGAGCTGTAAATGAGCAGCCCGAGCCTGATTTCAACGCAGCAATGCCTAGCGCAGCAGCGCTACGCCCATTTTTTAGATCTTGCCGACCAGGTCCAGAGAAGGAGCCAGGGTCTTCTCGCCTTCTTTCCACTTGGCCGGGCAGACTTCGCCCGGATGAGCGGCGGTGTACTGGGCGGCTTTCAGCTTGCGCAGGGTCTCGGAAACGTCACGGGCGATCTCGTTGGAGTGGATTTCCAGAGTCTTGATCACGCCTTCCGGGTTGATGATGAAGGTACCGCGCAGGGCCAGGCCTTCGTCGGCGATGTGTACGCCGAAGGCGTTGGTCAGCTGGTGAGTGGGGTCGCCGACCAGCGGGAACTGGGCCTTGCCAACGGCCGGGGAGGTTTCGTGCCAGACCTTGTGGGAGAAGTGGGTGTCGGTGGTGACGATGTACACTTCGGCGCCGGCCTTCTGGAAATCGGCGTAGTTGTTGGCGGCGTCCTCGATCTCGGTCGGGCAGTTGAAGGTGAAGGCCGCGGGCATGAAGATCAGAACCGACCACTTGCCTTTCAGGCTCTGCTCGGTGACCTCGATGAACTCGCCGTTGTGGAAAGCGTTGGCCTTGAACGGCTGAACCTGGGTGTTGATCAGGGACATTGAATAACTCCTGGTGGGTTTGGAAGTGGGTTTGGAAAGTTGACGGTGGGCATATTAGCCGCATTGGTCCAGATTGCTTAATTGATTGCGGTCATTGAATCGATTGCCATGGCCTATGACGGCGCAGCCCGACCGGGTCGCCGCATGATAGGCGACGGGTCTTCAGCTGGCGACTTGCAGCTGCGGATGGCGCCGGCGGTACTGCTCGAAGATGAACTGGCGGATGCGCTCGGCGTGCTCGCCGTGCTGCAGGGTCAGGCCGTAGGCCGCGCGATGCCGGCCGATGCGGCGGATGCGCCGGCCCTGCACCGGCATGCTCTCGCCGCCGGGCAGGCACAGCCACAGGTTGAACTGCTCCGGCGGCTGGCGTAGCGGGGTGCCGAGCACCAGGCTGCCGGGGGCCAGTTCGTACACCAGCAGGTCGCTCTCTTCGCCGCTGCCGTCGCGCAGCGCCAGCGGCTCGTCCAGCTCCAGGCGCCAGGGGCGGCGCACCTCGCCGTCCTCGTAGATGCTGGGCGCGCCCATTTCCAGCTGCAGGCCGTGCAGCTCGTCCTCCACCATCTGTAGCGGGAAGGTCATGCTGCAATCGTCCATCCGCGCTTCCAGGCTCAGCCTGGCGTGGACGCCGAGGCGCGCCAGCAGGGCGTTGGCCAGCGGCCCGCCATCCACCTTGAAGGCGGGAATGGGCAGCGGCTTGCCGATGAACTGGCTGTGGAAGACCTCTCGGATGAAGTCCAGTTCTTCGCTGGAGAGGGTGGGGTGGTCGGACATCGGGGCGGCCCTCCGCGGGCGACTTCGGGTGATCACAAAACGTGAAGTGCGTCACGCGCACGGGCGATCACCCAAGTGTGACGACCGCACCGGCGGCGAGTTCCCCCGAGGGCGACATGCGGCATAATGCGCGGCGTTTTTTCGAACTCTCGCGGAGTGCTGCATGAAAGTCGCCATCCTGTCCGGCTCGGTCTACGGAGCCGCCGAAGAAGTTGCACGCCGCGCCGTCCAGGTGCTGGAGGGCACCGGTTGCGAAGCCTGGCACAAGCCCGGCGTGGCCCTCGACGAAGTGCTGGCCTTCGCCCCCGAGGCGCTGCTGGTGATCACTTCCACCACCGGCATGGGCGAGCTGCCCGGCAATATCCAGAACCTCTACTACGCCATTCGCGACCGTTTCCCGGCCTGGAGCGGCCTGCCCGGCGCGGTGATCGCCCTGGGCGACTCCAGCTATGACGTGTTCTGCGGCGGCGGCGAGCAGATGCGCGAGCTGCTGCTGGAGCTGGGCGTGCGCGAGGTGCTGCCGATGCTGCGCCTGGACGCCAGCGAGAGTGTCACCCCGGACGAGGACGCCATGCCCTGGCTGGCCGAACTGGCCGCGGCGCTTAAAGCCTGATGCACCCGCGCGCCGCCGAACTGATCCGCGAGCTGCAGCTGGCGCCCCATCCCGAGGGAGGCTACTACCGCCGCCTGTTCACCGCTGGCCGCCGCGACGCCGAGGGCCGCGCCGCCTCCAGCGCGATCCTGTTCCTCCTGCCGGGCGGGGTGGCCAGCCGCTGGCACCGGATCGACGCGGACGAACTGTGGCACTTCCACGAGGGCGCACCACTGGAGCTGCTGATCGGCGAGACGCCTGCGGCGGTGCGCCGCGAATGCCTCGGCCCGGTCGCCGCCGGGCAACTGCCCCAGCGCGTGGTGCCGGCCTGCGCCTGGCAGGCGGCGCGCAGCCTGGGCCACTTCACTCTGGTCGGCTGCACCGTGGCGCCGGAATTCCGCTTCGAGGATTTCCGCCTGCTGGCCGACGATCCGGCCGCGCTGGCCGCCTGGCCACGCCTGGCGGCGGACTACCCCGAGCTGCTCTGAGCGGCGCTCTCGCCGATCAGGTCGAGCCACGCCTGCGCCGCCCGCGACAGGTAGGCGCCGCGCCGCCAGATGAAGGCGATGTCCCAGCGCAGGTCCGGTTCGTCCAGGGCCAGGCGCACCACCCCCGGCCGTTCCAGTTCGCGCGCCACGATCCGCGGCAGCAGCACCACGCCCTGACCGGCGGCGACCAGCGCGCCAAGGAAGTCGGCCTGGCCGCTGCGCCCGCCCTCGATCGGGGTGAAGCCGGCCTCCTGGCAGGCGCGCAGGAGGCGGTCGTTGAGGGTGAAGCTCTGCTGGTAGAGCAGGAAGGGCGTGTCGGCGAGCTGCGCCAGGCTCACCCCGTCGGCGCCCGACAGCGGATGGGCGGCCGGCAGCAGGACGTCCAGCGGTTCGTTGCAGAACGGCTGGCTGTCGAAGGCGGGGTCGTCCGGCTGCAGGCCGGCGCCCAGCTCCAGTTCGCCACTCAGCACCAGTTGCTCGACCAGCTTGCTGCCACCTTCCTGCAGGTGCACCGCGATGTTCGGGTAGCGCCGCCGGTATTCGGCGAACAGGCCGGCGAACAGCGCGTCGCTGCCGAGCATGGGCAGGCCCAGGCGCAGTTCGCCGCGGGCGAGCTGGCCGAGGTCGTCGAGTTCCCGCTGCAGCTCCTGGCGCAGGCGCAGGAAATCCTCGGCGCGGCGCTGCACCACGCGGCCGGCATCGGTCAGGCGCAGGTGCGGGCCGCTGCGTTCGAGCAGGCGTACGCCGAGGCGCTGCTCCAGCTGCGCCACCTGCTTGCTGATCGCCGACTGGCTGGCGTGGAGCACGGCGGCGGCCTGGGTGAAGCCGCCCTGGCGTACCACTTCGGCGAAGGCGCGCAGCTGTTTGAATTCCATTCTGGAATGCCTTTCAGTCGGATAATTCGCTTTTGGGATGATAGGCCGGCGCTTAACCTGCTTGCCAGTGCAAGAGGGTTGTCATCGTGGATCGCGCGCGTGTTCGTCATCTGTTTCGCCTGGGCGCCGAGCTGGCGGCGCTGCTGGGGTTGTACCTGGCCGGCTGCCAGCTGGCCGCCTGGCTGGGCTGGCCGATTCCCGGCGGGGTGATTGGCTTGGGCCTGCTGCTGGCGGCCTTCGCCAGCGGCCGGGTGGAGCCGGCCGCGCTGCAGCTCGGCGCCGGGCTGCTGATGGCGGAGATGCTGCTGTTCTTCATCCCGGCGCTGATGAGCCTGCTCGACTACGGCGCGCTGCTGCGCGAGGAGGGCTGGCGCATCCTGCTGGTGATCGGTTGCAGCACCCTGCTGGTGATGCTGGCCACGGCGCTGACCGTGGAGCTGGTGTGCCGCTGGAGGACGCGCCATGAGGCTTGAGCCGATGCCGCTGTTCTGGCTGGGCCTGACCCTGGCCGCCTACCTGCTGAGCCGCTGGGCCTACCGGCGCAGCGGGCGCTACCTGCTGTCGCCGCTGCTGCTGGTGCCGGCCGTGCTGCTGGCGGTGGCCGTGCCGCTGCACACCGATTACGCCGAGTATTCCGGCTACACCCACCTGCTGATGGCGCTGCTCGGCCCGGCCACCGTGGCCTTCGCCGTGCCCATCTGGCAGCAGCGTGCGTTGCTGGCCCGGCACTGGCCGGCGTTGCTGCTGGGCATGCTGACCGGCAGCGCGGTGGCTATCGCCAGTTCCTGGTGGCTGGCCAACGCCCTGGCCCTGGACGGCGAGGTGAGCCGCTCGCTGGTACCGCGTTCGATCACCACGCCCTTCGCCATGCCGGTGGCCCAGCGCCTGGGTGGCGTGCCGGAGCTGGCGGCGATCTTCGTCATGCTCACCGGCACCTTCGGCGCGCTGCTCGGTGGCCTGCTGCTGAAATTGCTGCCGCTGCGCACGGCGCTGGCCCGGGGCGCGCTGTTCGGCGTCGGCGCCCACGGCGCCGGCGTGGCGCGGGCCCAGGAGGTGGGCCGCGAGGAGGGCACCGTGGCGGGCCTGGTGATGGTCCTGATGGGGCTGCTCAACCTGTTCGCCGCGCCGCTGCTGCCGGCCCTGTTGTGACCCGCAAGGCCAGTGCGCTGGCCTGCAAGGCGACTGGTAGCCCGGCAACCGCTCGCTAGACTGCTCGGCACAACAAAAACGCCGAGGTGATCTACCGTGAACGCACCGCTCAATCTCCCCAACGTGAAGAACCAAGTGTCCGAGGCCGAATGGCGGACCCGCGTGGACCTCGCCGCCTGCTACCGGTTGATCGCCCTGTACGGCTGGGACGACCTGATCTTCACCCACATCTCGGCCAAGGTGCCGGGCACCGAGGACTTCCTCATCAACCCCTACGGGCTGATGTTCCACGAGATCACCGCGTCCAGCCTGGTGAAGATCGACCTGGCCGGCAAGAAGCTGATGGACGGCCCGTTCGACATCAACCCGGCCGGCTACACCATCCACAGCGCCGTGCACGAGGCGCGCCACGACGCGGGCTGCGTGCTGCACATCCATACCCCGGCCGGCATCGCCGTGTCGGCGCAGAAGCAGGGGCTGCTGCCGCTGTCGCAGCAGTCGCTGTTCGTGCTCGCCAGCCTGGCCTACCACGGCTACGAGGGCGTCGCCCTGAACCATGACGAGAAGTCGCGCCTGCAGGCGGACCTGGGCGACAAGAACTTCATGATCCTGCCCAACCACGGCCTGCTCACCGCCTTCGGCACCATCGCCGATGCCTTCCTCGGTATGTTCACCCTGCAGCGCGCCTGCGAGATCCAGGTGATGGCGCAGAGCGGCGGTGGCGAACTGATCCACATCCCGCAGCAGGTTCTCGACGGCGCCCGGGCGATGATCGCCGGGGTGATGAAGAGCCCGCAGGGCATGGGCGGCTCGCTGCCCTGGCCGGCGTTGCTGCGCAAGCTCGACGCGCAGATGCCGGGCTACGACCAGTGACGGCTTTGCCGGGCATCGCCCTGGACGAATGGCGGGCGCAGGGGCGCGGCTTCAGCTTCAAGGGCCACGCCATCCGCTACTGGACGGCGGGCGAGGGCGAGCCGCTGCTGCTGATCCATGGCTTCCCCACGGCGAGCTGGGACTGGCACTACCTGTGGCGGCCGCTGGCGGCGAAATACCGGGTGATCGCCTGCGACATGCTGGGCTTCGGCTACTCGGCCAAGCCGCGTGGTCATGTCTACAGCCTGCTGGAGCAGGCTGACCTGCAGCAGGCGCTGCTGGCGCACCTGAACGTCGAGGCGCCGGTGCACGTGCTGGCCCACGACTACGGTGACAGCGTGGCCCAGGAGCTGGTCGCCCGCCACCAGGAAGGGCGCATCCGCCTGGCCAGCTGCGTGTTCCTCAACGGCGGCCTGTTCCCCGAGACCCACCACCCGGTGCTGATGCAGAAGCTGCTGCTCAGCCCGGTCGGCCCGCTGCTCGGCCGGCTGTTCTCGCGCGGCAAGCTGAAGGCCAACCTGCACAAGGTGTTCGGCCCGGACACGCCGCCCAGCGAGGCGGAGCTGGACGCCTTCTGGGAGCTGATCATGCACAACCAGGGGCCGAGGGTGATGCACCGGCTGATCCGCTACATCCCCGACCGGCGCGTCAACCGGACGCGCTGGGTTGCGGCGATGCAGGACACGGTGCTGCCGATGCGGGTGATCGACGGCGCCCTCGACCCGATCTCCGGTGCGCACATGGTGGCGCGCTATCGCGAGCTGATCGCCAACCCGGACACGGTTTTGCTGCCAACCATCGGCCACTATCCGCAGACCGAGGCACCCGCAGAGGTGCTCGTCCATTACCTGGAGTTCCGTGAGCGCCTGGAGGCCATTGCATGCAAAGACGAACCCTGTTGAAAGGCGCCGCGGTGGGCGGCGTCGTGGCGCTGGGCGCCGGCTTCTGGGCGCTGCCCACCGGCGCGGCGCCGGCGGCGCTGAGCCTGGACGGCGCGCGCCAGGTGCTGGAGGGGCTGAAGGGCCACGCGCTGGTCAGCGTCCAGGGCTGGACGCCGACCGAGGTCTTCAACCACTGCGCCCAGAGCATCGAGTATTCCCTGGATGGCTACCCGCAGCTGAAGCCGGGCTGGTTCCGCCACAGTGTCGGACCGGCCGCCTTCGCCGTGTTCAGCGCCCGCGGCGCCATGCGCCACCCGCTGACCGAGGCCATCCCCGGCGCCGCGCCGCTGGCCGAGCCGGCCAGCCAGGAGGCCGCGCTGCTGCGCCTGCAACTGGCCTTCGAGCGCTTCGCCAGCCATGAGGGCGAGTTGCAGCCGCACTTCGCCTACGGCGCGCTCGACCACGAGGAATACGCCCAGGCCCACGTGATGCACCTGTACAACCACCTCAGCCTCATCCGCCCGGCCTGACACGGTCGATGCGCATCCCTTCGCTGCTGTTCGCCGCGCTCGCGCTGGCCGGCTGCGCCAGCGCGCCGGTGGAACCGGGGCGTACCTTCGACGGCTGGTATCTCGACCGCAGCGAAGGCGACGAACCGCAGGCCCTGTGGACGCTGCTGACCGGCGAGCCGGCGCAGGCGGGAGCGCGGGTCCATCTTCGCCAGCTCGACGGGCATGCGCCGGAGGCATCCCTCTACCGCGACGGGATATGCCAGCAGAAGGAGACACTCGACGATGCCGCCTGGCAGGAAGACGAGCTGCACCTGCAAACCAGCAGCTTCGACGGCATCCCGCCGCTGGCCTGGGGTCGCATCCGCCGCGAACTGAAGCTGCAGCCGGAGGGCGAGGCGCTGCGGGTCGACCTGCACGAAAGCCGCTTCGGCATGTTCCTGATCATGATCGGCGGCGCACCCGATCGGAACGTTGTCTACCGTTTCGCTGGCGTTGTCGCCGATATCCGGCAGGATTGCCGCTGATCCGGTTGTTCGAACCTCTCGCGACACCGCTCACTCGGTTGCTTCGTAGGACATCCATTTTCCCGAGGTGAGCACATGAACAAGAAACCCCTCTCCGCGCTGTTCCTCAGCGCACTGCTGACCGGCCTTGCCGTACCTGCCCTGGCTGAAACCGACTCCACCGGCCCGACCGTGCCCGGGCCGACCTCGCCCACGCCGCCGGAGGTGCCCGCCGACACGTCGCCCAACGGCACCGACAGCGACACCGGCACCTACACGCCGGGAGCGCCGACCGACGATGGCATGGGCACCGACAGCGGCATGGGTAACGACAACGGGATGGGCAACGGCACCAATGCCCCGGGCAGCAATGGCGGCAACACCGCGCCGGGCGGTACCGGCAATGGCGCGGGCAATGGGGTCGGCAATGGCAGCGGCGTCGGCAGCGGCAACGGTGCCGGCACCAGCGGCGGTAGCAATGGCGCCGGGACCAGCGGCAGCGGCTCTTCCAGCAGCGGCAGTGGCGCCGGATCGGGTGCCGGCGCTGCGCCGTAACCCGGCATAAGGTCGCATTATCGGGCGTCATTCAGGCAGGCCGCGCGCCTTGTGGAGGGCGCGGCACCTGCCTGACACTCGGGGTTTTCACCCGAATGCAAACTAGGAGCCCTCATGAGCGACCCCATCCGTTTCCAGGATCAAGTGGTGATTGTCACAGGCGCCGGCGGCGGCCTGGGCCGTGCGCACGCCCTGCTGTTCGCCAAGCATGGCGCCAGGGTGGTGGTGAACGACCTGGGTGGCAGCACCCATGGCGAAGGCGCCAACGCCTCGGCGGCGGACAAGGTGGTCGCGGAGATCCAGGCGGCCGGCGGCACCGCGGTGGCGAACCATGACTCGGTGACCGATGGCGACAAGATCGTGCAGTGCGCGCTGGACAGCTTCGGCCGCGTCGACGTGGTGGTGAACAACGCCGGCATCCTGCGCGACAAGTCGTTCCACAAGATGGACGACGCCGACTGGGACCTGGTCTACAAGGTCCACGTCGAGGGCGCCTACAAGGTCACCCGCGCCGCCTGGGAACACCTGCGCGAGCAGCAGTACGGCCGCATCATCTTCACCGCCTCGACCTCCGGCATCTATGGCAACTTCGGTCAGGCCAACTACGGCATGGCCAAGCTCGGCCTGTACGGCCTGACCCGCACCCTGGCCATCGAGGGTCGCAAGAACAACGTGCTGGTCAACGCCATCGCCCCCACGGGCGGCACCCGCATGACCGAGGGCCTGATCCCGCCGCAGGTGTTCGACCAGCTCAAGCCGGAACTGGTGAGCCCGCTGGTGGTGTACCTGGGCAGCGACCAGTGCAAGGACACCGGCGGCCTGTACGAAGTGGGCGGCGGCTGGGTCGGCAAGGTGCGCTGGGAGCGCAGCCTGGGTGCCGGTTTCGATCCCAGGACCGGTTTCAGCCCGGAGGACGTCGCCTCCAGCTGGAAGCAGATCGGCGACTTCGAGGGCGCCGTGCACCCGGACGACAACGTCACGGCGCTGCGCGAGATGATGGCCAACCTGCAGAAGCACGCGGGCTGATCCGCCAGCCTGGCGGGGGAATCGGCCAGCGGGCTGTTTTCTCCACGACGGGACGCTAAGTTGAAGGCCGGCAGCGATGCCGGCCTTTTTCATGGCCAGGTCCCTGTGAGCTGTCGCGTAGTAGGGTGCGCCATGCGCACCAGCAGCCGTACAGAGCCCCTGGTGCGCATGGCGCACCCTACACCGGGGCATGGTCTGACCCCATGCCCCGTCCCGAAAAACGAACGGAGTGCCCCGTCATGGCTGTGCTGGTCGAGAAGAACGCCGCCGTCACCATCCTGATCATTGACCGGCCGCAAGTGCGCAGCGCCGTCGACCGACCCACCGCCGAGGCCCTGGCTGACGCCCTGCGCGCCTTCGAGGCGGACGACGAGGCGAGGGTGGCGGTGCTCACCGGGGCCGGCGGCACCTTCTGCGCGGGCGCCGACCTGGGAGCGGTGGCCGAGGGTGGCGAGCGCGGCAACCGCCTGGAGGAAGACGGCGACGGCCCGATGGGGCCGAGCCGCATGCAGCTCGGCAAGCCGCTGATTGCCGCCATCGAGGGCCACGCCGTGGCAGGCGGCTTGGAGCTGGCGCTGCTGGCGGACCTGCGGGTGATGGCCGAGGATGCGGTGCTCGGCGTGTTCTGCCGCCGCTTCGGCGTGCCGCTGATCGATGGCGGCACGGTTCGCCTGCCGCGTATCGTCGGCCAGGGCAGGGCGCTGGACCTGATCCTCACCGGCCGCCCGGTACACGCCGAGGAGGCGCTGCAGATGGGACTGGTCAACCGGGTGACGGCGCCGGGCCAGGCGCGGGCCGTGGCCGAGGCGCTGGCGCTGGAGATCGCCGGTTTTCCCCAGCGCTGCATGCTCGCCGACCGTGCCAGCGCCCACACTCAATGGAACCTGCCGCTGGACGAGGCCCTGCGCGCCGAGTTCCGCGGTGGCATGGCCGTGGTGGAGAGCGGCGAGACTCGCGCCGGGGCCATCCGCTTCGCCGGCGGCGCGGGGCGCCACGGCGAGTTCTGACAGGCGCTAATGCAGCGCCGGAGTGCGGCCCTGGCGGCCCAGTTCGTCGATGCGCTGGGCCAGCCGCAGGCGGTCGCGCTCGTTGTCGCACAGCAGTAACGCCCGCTCCAGATCGAAGCGCTCTGCCTGGGGGCATTCCAGTTCGTGGTAGATGGCGGCGCGCAGCAGGTGGTCGGCGCTGGTCGCCGGCCCCAGCAGGAGGATGCGCTCGGCGTCCTTGAGCGCCGCCACATGGTCGTCCGCCGCCCCGTGCAGGTGGCACAGGTTGCGCGACAGGCGCAGCATCAGACCGCGGGCATCGCAGGTCTGGAAGTGGCTGGCGGCCAGTTCGGCGCCGGGGCCGGCGACGCGCACCAGCAGTTCGCGGCAGTCGCGGGTGTAGAGGCGGCGCCCGTTGCAGGGATCGAGCAGATGGTCCGCGCCGGGCACACGCAGCAATAGGTGGCCGGGAAAGTTCACCGCCTGCAGCGGAATGTCCAGGCGCTGGGCCAGTTCCAGGGCGATCAGCGCCAGCGACAGCGGCTGGCCCCGGTGACGCTGCAGCACCAGATGCAGCAGCGCGGCGCGCGGGCGCAGGGGAATGTCGTCGTCCTCGTGGAAGTCCAGTTCGCCGAGCCGCCGCAGCAGCGGCTGGGCCAGGTCGGGGCCGGCCAGGTTGGGCAGGCCGGCGGCCACCTGCTGGCGCAGGTTGGCGAATTCGCGCAGTACCTGTTCCGGCTGCAGCGAGGCATCGTGTTCGGCGGCGATCCACAGTGCCGCCCGCAATAGCGCAGGCGGGTCCGACTCCAGGCAGGTCAGCCAGGCGGGGCGAGCGGTCATGCGGTTCTCCCTGACGAGACGCGTTGCCCAGACTATTAACCGCCCGGCACCGGCTCGTCCAGTCGCTCCGCT